>NZ_CP041345.1:3000000-3195778 GCF_013265555.1 Tenuifilum thalassicum
TTTAACCAAACCACTATATCGTCCTGGAAATAGCCTAAAGTGACAACGAAGGCAACAGCAAGAGCAACCACGTACCTGAATCTAATCTTAAGCCACCATATTATCCCAACTCCACCAGCCACAATTAAGCTTAGCCATGCCGCTCTTGTATATGACAGCACTAAAGCCACAATCAGAATTAATGACAATGCGATGTTCAACCACTTTAATAATCCTTTTTTGGACACTACTGCAAACGAAATCACAACCGGTATTAGCAATGCTAAGGTTGCGGCATATGATGTATGGTCAGTAAAAAATGGGTTACATGTTCCATGTGCAACAAACTTATCGAAAAGTCCTCTTTCCCATTGTTTCCATAATGTGATAAGGATTACAGCCGACATACCAACAATATAAAACCCAAGAAATTTTTTGAACGATATCGCATCCGATGAAAAAAGGATGAAGGGTAGGTAAAACAAAACCATAAAGTACAGCACCTTTAGCACTAAATACTTAGCAGATACCACAGGCATGGTGCTATTAATAGTGGCAACCAAAAGCCATCCTAAAAAGAAATAGATTACGAGTAGAACTGGTTGCCAACTAAACCATCGGTTCTCAATCGATGATTTTGAAAGCATAATAAAAACGAGTGGCGCTAAAGCCACAATAAATAATTCCGAAGGCATCCATAGGTCGAAAGGAAGACCTTGAACATATTCCGACAAGGGGATTGATAAAGGGCTTAACAGCAAGTAAAGCTTATAAAATCGGTTGGGAAACCATATGTAAAAAAGAAGAAAAATAAAAAAGACAGGCACTACAATAAAAAGCGATTTTTCGGTAGCAACAAGTAAAGCATTAATCAGTACAAAGAGGATGCTAGCAATTAGCACCGGCTTACTTCCAAAAAATGATTTTATTGATTGAACAATCAGCATTACTTTTAAAAATATTGTAACTCTCGTTACCCTAAATTTTTAAGTTTTTTGATATACTCAGCAAGTAGCATAAAAAATATGGCAAATAGTAAAGCCGATAATGTAGAGGTAGCCACTATTAGTAAACGCTTAGGATACGCTTTTTTATCGGGAACATCAGCCCTGTCAATAATGAACTGAGTAGGAATTTTTTGGCTTGCTTCAATTCGGGCTACCAATATATTTTGGCGCAAAAGGTTCAGATGCTCTGCAAGGTTATTTATCTCAGCCGAATATCTTACATGTTTCGAAGTTCCATTACCAAAACGTTTTAACTCGTTGTTTAAGATTTTCAACTTATTCCTATCGTTACTATATAGGGCAGAAATGAAGTTTTTATAAAAAACCTTTGACTGATACTCGGGGTCAATAACACCATTTGAAACAACTACAGCCAGGGAATCCTCTAACATTTTCATCTCACTTTCCATAATCTGGTACTGTTCTTCCAGAACCTTAAGCGCATTTTGTGCTACCTGAGCCTTTATGGACCTCATTAGGCTATCGGAAAAATCGACCACGGTATTTGCAATGAGAGCAGCAAAAGCAGGGTCGGTATCCATTACCTCAACGTTAATACTCTGATACCTGGTTGGTTTGATTTTTATATAGCTATCGAACTTGTTATAGGTTTTAAACTTAACAGATTCCTGATTTGTATCAATATCCCAATGCTTACATAAATTGAGTTTGTTTATAACCAAATCCTTAAGCGAACGAGAGTTTAGAACCTGTAAAAATTGCTCCATTTCTTGGGTCTCACCAAAAGTTGTGAGCCCTTCCTGTATGTTCACAGTAGTCAGCTCCTTAGAAACCTGATTAGATACTGGCGGAAAAATAGTAGCAACAGATTTAAATTGAGGTTTAATTAAGAGCGATGCTATTAACGAAAGCACAAAAGCTAAAACGCCAACAACAAAAAGGACTCTTCTTCCATTCCAAATGGTTTTCATTATGGATTGCATGGAAGTCTCTAGGTTTACATCCGAGTTACTCATAGCTTTTCATTTGATGTCAAATTTCAAAAAAATATTCAAAAGAAGAACAAAGGCTTGCTCATAAAAACTGCAAGCCCTTAAATTGTCACACCCATAAGTATGAACGTAATTATTCCGATGCTATTATAATGAAGTAGTTCTTTTTCCCTTTTTGAACCAAAAGGTACTTTCCGTTAAGAAGCATTTCGGCATTTACAGGGTTATCGGCCGATTCTACTTTTTGCTTGTTAATGCTTAAGCCTCCACCTTGAACCAATCTACGAAGCTCACCCTTTGATGGAAATACTTTGGTTTTTTCCGCAAGAAGAACGGATACGGGTATCCCTTGTGCCAGTTCACTTTTCTTTACCTCAAAAGTTGGCACACCCTCAAAAACAGAAAGGAAGGTTTCCTCGTCTAACCTGCTTAACATCTCGGTAGTTGCTTTTCCAAACAGTAGTTCAGAGGCTTCAACAGCTCTATTGTAATCATCTTCGGAATGAACCATCACTGTCACCTCACGTGCCAAAACCTTTTGTAGTTTACGAAGATGGGGTTCCTTTTTATGCTCAGCAATAAGGCTGTTAATTGAAGCCTCATCGAGCAAGGTGAAAATTTTAATATAACGCTCTGCATCCTCATCGGAAGTATTTAACCAAAATTGATAGAACTTATAGGGTGATGTTAAACGAGCATCGAGCCAAACATTACCGCTTTCTGTTTTTCCAAACTTTGTTCCGTCGGCTTTGGTTATGAGCGGAATGGTAAGGGCAAATGCCTCGCCACCTAGCTTTCGACGAATAAGTTCTGTCCCTGTGGTTATATTCCCCCATTGGTCGGAGCCACCCATTTGTAGCTTACAGTTCATATTCTGGTATAGCCACAGAAAATCGTAGCCCTGAACAAGCTGGTATGAAAACTCAGTAAACGACATTCCTTCCTTTGACTCCTCGCCCAAACGCTTTTTAACTGAATCTTTAGCCATCATGTAGTTAACCGTGATATGCTTTCCAATATCACGAATAAAGCTAAGGAAATCGTAGCCCTTCATCCAATCGTAGTTATTCACAAGAACAGCGGCGTTTGGCTTACCACTATCGAAGTCTAAAAATTTAGAAAGCTGATTTTTGATTCCATTAAGGTTACGTTGGAGGGTCTCCTCGTCGAGCAGGTTACGCTCCTGCGACTTACCACTTGGGTCACCAATCATTCCGGTTGCACCACCAACAAGGGCTATTGGCTTATGCCCAGCCATCTGAAAGCGTTTTAAAAGAAGTATCTGAGCAAAACTCCCAACATGAAGCGATTCGGCAGTTGGGTCAAAACCAATATATCCAGCAGTCATCTCTTTTGCAAGCTGCTCTTCGGTACCAGGCATGATATCATGTATCATACCCCTCCATTTTAGTTCCTCAACAAAATTCACGGCTTAAACGGTTTTTAATTAAAAAATAAAGGCCTTTTAGGCCTTCAAATATATATGATTTAGCTTAAAATTCCGACAAAACAAGCAGCTAGGTCGATTTAAATTTTTCTTTTAGCGAATCAAAGTGTAGGTAAGGGTATATAGCAGGTGCTAAACGCGATAAGGGTTTATACAAAATTGTTTTGTTTTTGGCTTCCTGGGTATAAAAATTAAACCTATCGTTTGCCTTCTCAATAAACACTATTAGAACGCTAAGAATTATTGCATATTTAAAAAAACCAAAAAGCAAACCTAGTAGCTTATTCACAATGCCAAGCGGAGTGAGGTTAAAAACCTTATCAATCATTTTACCAGCAAAATGCACTCCAACTACAACAAGTATAAACGTAATGGCAAAAGCAAGAATGGGTATATACTGTCCGCTTAGCTTGACCTTTTCAACCAAAAGCACTGCAGTTAAATCGGAAAACCGAACTGCAATCCAAATGCCTAAAAGTAAGGCAGCAAGCGAGGTTACTTGCATTACAAAACCATTTAAAAACCCTCGGATTGCTCCAAATGCTAGAATAACAAGCAGTACTAAATCAACAGTTGAACCCATTAAAACGAATTTTAAAGTGTGCACTTACCCACGCAATCGAGAATCTTGCCTAAATTCTCGTTACGCAGAGAGTACATAGAATTTTTGCCCTCACGCTTGCACGAAAGAACACCTTTGTCCTTTAATATTCCAAGATGATGAGATGCAGTAGACTGCTCAATCTTAAGCGACTCATAAATTTGCGTTACAGTCATCTGACCATTCTTTTCCAAAAGGCTAATAATTCCAATCCTTAATGGATGTGCAATAGCTTTCAGCATATTAGCAGCTTGCTCTAGCTGCTCAACCTTTAAATCTCCAACTTGTACCATTTATCCTACTGTATTTCAATCATATTAAGTGCATGCAAATATATTAATATTTTAATTTTTCAACATTGTCAAAAATCATTTTTAATAACATTATGCTAGATTTTTTGTTTTATCTGTATAAAAATTGGTTAATTTGGCATTATAATTCAGATTTATGCTCAACGATATAAAAAAGCCGATAAGCAACCACTTAGAAAAATTTGAAGATTTTTTTAAGCAGAACATGAATTCCGACATTAAGCTGCTGAACCTAATAGTCAACTATATTGTAAGGCGCAAGGGGAAGCAGCTAAGACCAATGTTAGTATTCCTAAGTGCGGGTGCTTGTGGCAAAATAGAACAACCAGCATACGTGGCAGCAGGAATGATTGAGCTGCTTCACACAGCTACGCTAATTCACGATGATATAGTTGACGAAGCATATGAACGTCGCGGCTTTTTCTCAATAAATGCGCTTTGGCGCTCTAAGGTTGCAGTTCTTGTTGGCGACTTCCTTCTTTCACGGGGTTTACAAGTTGCCATTGAGCATAACCAAATAGATATGCTCAGGGTGATTAACCAAGCCGTTAAGGATATGAGTGAGGGCGAGCTACTTCAGATTGAGCGCTCAAGAAAAATGAATATCGATGAGGAGACATACTATGAGATAATCAGAAAGAAAACCGCTTCGCTCATTGCTTCTTGCTGTGCAAATGGTGCAATCGCTACTAAAGCACCAGACGAAATGGTTGACACCATGTACCAGTTTGGACTGAACCTGGGTATTGCCTTTCAAATACGCGACGACCTTTTCGATTATCAGCCTTCGGGAGCCATTGGCAAACCCACAGGGAATGACATAAAAGAACAGAAGTTGACACTTCCTTTAATTTATTCCCTGAAAAATGCCAACAAGCAGGAACGTAAAAGAATATTACGCCTTATTACCAGGGGTAAAAAAGAAAGTATTCCTGAAATCATAGCTTTTGCAAAACATTCGGGTGGGCTGGAATATACTCATCAAAAAATGCTTGAATTCCGTGATAAGGCTAAAGATATACTGAATAACATACCCGATTCGGAATATAAAGATTCCCTACTCATTCTTACCGATTTTATGGTAAATAGGAATAAGTAGGGAACCTTTACCAGCTAATCAAGTTTCTATTCGATATATAACCTTTTATTTTTAGGGTACTTAACCGAATAGGTCAGTACTAGCTCTTTATGCTCACCAGCAGCTAAATTAAGGAGCCACTTAACCTCACCAGTCTCATGGTTTATGATTGCACCCGAACTTTCAAGCACTTCTACTTTAATCTCATCGTTAGTAGAAACCGGCACTTGGTCAAGTATGGTAATATCAATATCTTCATTCTTGTTATTCTTTACAGTAATTTTCCAACTACGCGTCTCCTCCTTACTGCCTCCAATAAACTGTTTTTTGGTGAAATCCTTTAACTTTTCGCGATTTATTACTATTGCCTTATCAACACCTAAAGAGACCTCCAAGGTATCAAGAGCTGTTCTGGTATCAATTAGAGTTGTACCAACATAGGTATTCTCAAAATAGATATTCGCCTCGCCATCAAGCAGATTATACATCTCCCAATTTGTTAAGGAAGCCGACAAAAAAGCTCTTTTGTCAATTTTAGGTACTGCAAAATATTTATAGGTTGCGGGTATCTCGTAGGTAAGCAGTTTTATGTTTTGGGATTTACTTCCTGAAACCAATGAAAAAGGCTTATCAAGTTCAAACTCTACATTTGTTGGTTTCTCAATAATTCCCTTTTCTTTTACAGCACCTGCAGTAATAGTGGGCTTCTTAACTGCTTTCTTTTCTGCAGCCCGATATCTGGGACTAGGCTCCTCATCATACCCAACCACAACAACCTCTTCAATTGAGGCATCATCAGGTTCAAGCATCACATTTAGCACATTTGAATTCACTTTAACCGTCTTTGCTTCATAGCCCACAAAGCTAAAGGTTAGCTCATTTTTATCCGAAGGCATATTAATAGTAAAATAACCATTTGCATCAGTTACTGTTCCTATGGTAGTGCCTGGCAAATAAACAGATGCTCCTGGCAAAGGGCCTCCATCATCGGATGATGTTACAGTACCTTCAACCATACCTATATACCTATTGTATGTTGGGGGCTTTAATCCATAATTTAACCAGTATGTTTTTAGCTTAGGAGCCACTCCCGAAACATTGGGTTGGGCATTGCTTAAGGATAACTTTACATTGTTCCAATTCTCTTTTGTTTCCTGTCTTAAACTTGCCCTATAAACCAAGCTAATTGGCTGATTAAGCGATTTGGCAACTATATCATATTGTGGAAACCACCCCGCATTCTTTACAAGATAGCTAATAAAAATGGGTACCTTTGTTTTTGGCTCCTTGGTTTCCAAAGTAACTTGAATTTCACCCGATGGTTCATCGGGACTTGAACTTATAGCTGATAGCTGTTTTTGGGTATTTGAGATAACACTGTTAAGCTCAGCAAGTTTTGCATTTAAATCAAGAATTTTAAACCTCAACTCCTTAATCTGAGAACCATAAAAATCAAATGTTTCCTTGAGAGTTTGAAGAGGCAGAGCCTGATTCTTACCACTAATCACTTTGTTCTCATTTAAAAAAGATATCTTCTCATTAACAACTTTGAGTTCAGCATTTAACTTATTACGCTGTTCTTCAAGATCTTTTATTTTATTCGCCAGCGATTTTTCCTCCTCACTTCTATCAGTCTTTTTTAGAAAATTATTTGAGTGATTTACAGCCTCAATCGAAACTCCATCGGGGACTTTAACATTTATTGATTTCTTGTCGATGTATGGTGAGAGATTCGAAAACTTAACAATAGTTTGTTGCCCTTGGGCAAGGTTTACCGTTGCCTTGCGCGTAATTGAGGCAGCATCGAGGTAAAGGCTAACATTGATAGTTTTTGAATCAACTTCAAGGGTGCTTTGCCCTAATACATTTACAGAATGTAAAATTGAAAAAACAAGTAATAGTTTTTGAATAGTTTTCATGCCAGTGGGTTGTTAGTTTTACACAATTTTACAATTTTTTAGTATAGAAATCTAGATTTATTGAACGAAAAAAGGCCACAATTTCTTGTGGCCATTCCTAAATATTTCATACTGTTGATCACCAGCCAAGCACGTAAGCAAAAATTAACGGTGCAACTATTGTTGCATCAGATTCAATAATAAACTTAGGAGTATCAATATTTAGCTTGCCCCAAGTAATCTTCTCATTTGGTACCGCACCCGAATAGGATCCATAGCTGGTTGTTGAGTCGCTAATTTGACAGAAATAGCTCCAGAAAGGAATACCTGTTCTCTCCAAATCCTGATGTAGCATGGGTACAACACAAATAGGGAAATCGCCTGCAATACCACCTCCAATTTGGAAGAATCCCACACCTTCGGTTCCTGCGTTGTTAGTATACCAATCTGCAAGAAACATCATGTATTCAACACCTGATTTTACAATTGAAGGTTTAAGCTCACCGGTAATGCAGTATGAAGCAAAAATATTTCCCATGGTTGAATCCTCCCATCCAGGAACAACTATTGGAAGGTTCTTTTCTGCAGCCGCAATCATCCAGGAATTTTTGGGATCAATTTGGTAGTACTGTTCCAGCACTCCGCTGCGTAGCATCTTGTACATATACTCGTGCGGGAAATATCTCTCACCTTTGTCCTGTGCTTCCTTCCAAACATCAAACAGATGCGATTGCAGACGACGGAAAGCCTCTTCCTCTGGAATACAGGTATCAGTAACACGGTTAAGTCCACTTTGTAGCAACTCCCATTCCTGCTGAGGTGTGAGGTCGCGATAATGTGGTACACGTTTATAGTGGTTGTGGGCAACTAGGTTCATTAAATCTTCTTCTAGGTTCGCACCTGTACAGGAAATTATTTGCACCTTGTCCTGTCGGATCATCTCGGCTAAGCTAATTCCAAGCTCAGCAGTACTCATAGCACCTGCTAAAGTGATCATCATCTTTTTACCACTCTCGATATGCTCTTTATATGCCTTGGCTGCATCAACCAGAGTGGCAGAATTAAAATGCAGGTAGTGCTTTTCTATGAATGAAGATATGGGTTTATTGCTTTCCATGACTGTATTATTTTGTTAACAATTTATTTCTTAACTGGTATTTTTTCAACTCTACGTTCGTGCCGACCACCTTCAAACTCGGCGTCTAGAAATGCCTTTAAAATACTTTTGGCTTCTGGAACACTAACAAAACGAGCAGGGATTGCACACACATTAGCATTATTATGTTGGCGTGCTAAACTTGCAATTTCGGGAATCCAACAAAGTGCCGAACGAACGCCCTGGTGTTTATTGGCTGTAATTGACACCCCATTTCCACTTCCACAAAGGATAACACCTAAGGGATATTCTCCCTTTTCAACTGCTTCGGCTAGTGGGTGAGCATAGTCGGGATAATCAACACTCTCCTCGCTATGAGTGCCAAAATCCCAAACATCATAACCTAAATCGGTTAAAAACTTTTTTAGTTCCTCTTTAGTAGCATAACCAGCATGATCAGAGGCGATAGCAATTTTTGGCTTATTCATATCTGTAACTTTTCAATATTTCCGCTCTGTCAGTTAGGCCCCCTGTAAATGATATACATTTAACATTTAAACAAGGGGAATAAAGCAAAACAATACCCATGTAATATAAAACTATTAATGCAAAGATAGCTCGTTTTACATTTTATTGTCAGCAAAATACTTTTAAATTACTAAACCAAAATATTTTGGGTTTACATCACCCTGCTCAAACTTAAAACAGGTAAGGTATCTAGTTCACAAAAGAATTAGCATTAAACACATTTATTAATATTCATTTTAGAACTAAACAGCTTAACTTTGTAAACATGTCAGGCATTTATATCCACGTACCATTTTGCTACAAGAAGTGTAGTTACTGCGATTTCTATTCGGTTGGAAAGGGCTTACTAAATTCTGATTTTGCAAATTCCATTGTAGAAGAGTTTAAACTCCAAAACAAAAACATTAACGATAGGATAGTTAAAACCATTTACTTTGGTGGGGGAACACCTTCGCTTCTTCCAGTGTCAGACATCAAAAAAATTGTATCATCGATTCCTAAATACTTTACTATTGACTCAAACCCAGAAATCACCATTGAGGTTAACCCCGACGATGTTACACTACCTTTAGCAAAACAGTATCTCGAATCAGGAATTAACCGAATAAGCATAGGTGTGCAATCGTTTAACGACTCCGAACTTTCCTTTTTAGGCAGAAGACACGATGCACAAACTGCAGTAAATGCTATAAGAACACTGCAAGATGCTGGTTTTGATAACATCAGCATTGATCTGATTTATGGCTTACCAAACTCTACCCTTCAAAGCTGGGAATTTTCACTTCGGGAAGCAATGAAATTGAACATCCAGCATCTATCATGCTATCATCTCACATACGAGGAAGGTACTCCTCTTACCCAAAAGATTAAAAAAGGAAGAATTCAAACACTTGATGAGGAGATAAGTGAAAAACAGTTTCAACTTCTTAGCCAGGTTACATCTGCAAATGGTTTCATCCACTACGAGGTTTCAAATCTGGCAAAGCCAGATTTCTTTTCTCGGCATAACAGCGGATACTGGTTAGGTGAGGAGTACCTTGGCCTAGGCCCCTCGGCACATTCCTACAACAAATTAAAACGATGGTGGAATCCGGCATCAATTGAAGCCTGGGAAAATTTAATTCAATCTGGATTTGAACACGTTGAATCCGAACCGATTGATTCAAAAACCCATTTTAACGAAATGATTATTACCAGGCTAAGAACAATTTGGGGTATCGATTACGATTTACTTGCGAAGGATATTGATAGCCTAAATTCACACCCCATTCGCAGCCAAATGGACAAGCATTTAAAAGGTGGTAGATTAATTATTGAGAATGGTAAATTAAAAATCCCCCCAAAGCACTATTTCATAAGCGATTCCATTATCTCTGATTTACTTATTGTATAATTAAAACACTATTTCCCGTTAAATAAATTAGAGCAGGGATCACACAATATCATCCCCACTCTTTTTGTAGTTTTATTTTTCAAATAAAAGTTAAACCAAAAAGTACTCATTTTATTGATTCTCCGCATTCTCCTTCCTCCTCGAAGTCTGCGACTTCGTCATCCCAAAGTAGTGGCGTAGATATTCGCTAGACTACGCCTAGTAAGGAGCATTATAATAAGGAAAAATTTGTTTGATATCTAAAAATGCCTTTTTTCCAAACAGCCATTTTTATATTTTATGTTATAAAACATATTTTTCCTCTTGACTTTTTGTTAGGGAGGGGTGATCTTGTCTTACATTAATGTTTAATCATATAAAATCGTTAAGAAACAGGAAAAGAAAATTCTTACTACATTTGTACCAAGCCCACCAGGTGGGGGAGGTACACCCAGAGACACAAACTGGGTCGAAAGAGTGCAAACTAAAAATATATGTTTTAAACTTTAAAAACTACATCATGAAAAAATTATTAACAGTTTCATTGATCTTTACTTTATTAAGTATAAATCTAGCAGCCCAAAACATTTACATTAGAGGACATTTAAAAGTAATTGCGATTGGACCTGATTTTATAGAATTTATATGCGAGGAACCATATGATGCAATTTGCTTTTCATATATTACAGAGCCAATGATGCCAACATTAAAACAAAGCAATAATGGAAGTAATGAATCTATTTTACGTTCACCAATTCAACCTCATGTGCAAATAATTGGAAAAACAGTTGATAAGCAAAGAAACCCAACGAATGTGTATCGAGTTAAAAAAGAATTCTTTAATAAAATAGTTAAAGAAAAAAACACACCATAAACAAAAGGCAGATTATCTCTGCCTTTTATTTATAATAAATAACTCTAATCTTTTAAAATATTTACAAAAATTAAAAGAAATATGAAGAGAATAATAATATATATACTCTTACAACAATTAGCATTTTTCACATTAGGTTTAGGTTTAAATAATAAAAAAACTGAAATCTACATTGCTATAAAACCGTCTGATTGCATTTCATGCACAGCACCCATACAGGAAATACTTAATGAATTCAGAAAAAATCAATTACTAGACAAAGTTACATTTGTTATAAAAGATGTTCCAGAAAAGGCATTGCATAAATATACTTCCGAAGTTTTAAGAATACCTAAAGACATAAAAGTTATTGCTTCGGAAGAGCTTTTTAGTTTATATTCTTATAAACATGCATCAGCAATTTCAATAATTGATAAAACAACCCACCCTTATCAACGAATCTCGTTTCCACTTTCTTACTATTTTTATAATAAACTCATTTTTAGCAACCTAATAACCAGTGGCTTCAACATCTTATCCAGTGTAGAAAAGTCAGAACTTGGCCTAATTCTAAGTGCAGTGCGAATGCTAACATTAGTAAATGACACATTACTATTGGTTAATGATAGGATATTCAATTCTATTCAGGCAATTTCTTCTAATAATGTTAATTTTTCTACAACATTAAAGTTAGATAGCACATGGTATTATGCACCTTTCTCAAACGATATAAAGAAAATAGAGGAAATTAGAGGATCCCAATTTGTGTTAGATAAAGTTTCGTATCCTAAATACCATTTTAAGGGCATTTACTACAATAAAGACTTAATAACTGCATTGGCAACATGTTACTACCCAATACCTTTTGGTAAAGATTATAATATCTTTCCGACAAAAATAATATTTACACTTGATTCTACGCTTAAAATAACCAATTACTACAGGCTCCGTGCAGATAACTATATCAATATCAATAACGCTTTTCTACTTGAAGGCAACAAATTATTAACCACATCTTATAAGTATGAAAACAACCATTTTAAGTTTAATAATGATTTTTTATGTAGCTTTAAAATTTCGGCAGACTCAGTAGTTCACGACAATACTATAGTTGTTGACACACCAAACTTTGCCAAAACCAATAACAATCTTGCAGGACTATTATTAAATCACATATCTGGACATGGTAATAACAAATTAGTATGGTTTAACTATTACCCTGAATTTTACGACATAAGTGAAGAAAAATGGGTGAGGCTTGATACTCTCTACTTTCCCAATGATTTAACACAAAATACATTTAATGTGAACGAACCCATTAAGTTTAAGGTTATTTGCGCTTGGAAAGTTGAAAACCATTATAAATTAGTTGTTCAAGTAGGAAAAGATATTTATCATATACTTCAATCTGGAAACCATATATATTATAATAGCAAAATTTACACATTAAATGAGTATTCAGAACTACATTTGGATAGAAATAGTAAAAACGAGCTTGTTGGAATTGTGCATAATAGAAAAACAGGAGAAACTAAACTTGTTAAATTTAAATTAGCTGAGATAAAAACATTTCAGCTGGGATTATAATGGGAATAAAAAAATGCTTTTACACTAAAATTTATGAATTTAACTAAATACAGCCCCTTGCTCAGCTAAGTCTGCGGCTTCTTTGTCCATAAGTAGTAGCTCAGATATGCTTTGCTAATCTATGACGAGCATGGATTAATATTTGGGAATAGTAAAATACCCCAAAGCATTATTTCATAAGCGATTCCATCATCTGTGATTTTCTCATGGTGTAATTAATAAAAACAAATTTTTGCCGAAACAATTAGCTATAAATAAACGTTTTACTATATTGCAAGGGTTAATAAAAAATTTTTATGAGACTTTTAGCTACTTTACTTTTAGGATTAATAACGTTTTCGGCAAGTCCTCAACCAAAAAAGATTTTGCTGAAAGCAATAGATGATTCAAAAAAATCTGAATTTATTGAAAAATTCACTCCAAAAACTCCAGACAGCTACAGCCTGACAATTCGTATTGATAAGCTAAATTGGGATAAGGAGCAGGTTAAAACGGGTGATTCATTCTCTAAAATTTGGTTTAAGAACTCTTTGCCCGACGGTAAAATAGGTGAGCCCGAATTACCATCAATTAAAAAAATCATTCGCATTCCTTATGGTGCCACAATTCAAGCTAAAGTTAAAAGTTACAAAACCGAAGAAGTTAACCTAAGTGAAAAAGGAATAAATGTTCCGATTATTCCGGTGCAACCCCCTGTCCGCAAAGACCAAGACCCCCAACTCCAAGATTTTAGAATAAAAGCGCAAGCGTATAGCAAGTCTTCATTCAAGACAAAAGAACCTATTGTAAAAACTGAAATACTTGGCAATTTAAGAAACCACACCATTGCAAGAGTTACGATATATCCTATTGAATACAACCCAGCAAAGGGAAAAATTAAGGTTTACAACGATATTGAGGTTAATGTTGATGTAAAAGGAAGCCCCACTAAAAATCCTTCAGCTGATGCATTCTACTCTCCCTACTTTGATGTGGTTTATAACACTATGCTCAATGCAGGGGGTACGGCTTACGATTCACATCCCGACCTAACCAGATATCCTGTAAGCATGCTAATTATTGCAAACCGAATATTTGAATCGGCTCTTCAACCATACATTGCATGGAAAACGCAAAAAGGGTTTAAGGTAACAACAAAATATACCGATGAGATAGGAACCACCGCCGATGCCATTAAATCTTTTATACAAAACTTTTACAACTCGGCTACACCAGAGAATCCTGCACCTACATTTCTAGTACTTGTAGGCGATGTTGAACAGGTACCAGCATCAGCCACAGGAAGCCAATCAGGGAAACTAACCGATTTATACTACGCTAGTGTTGATGGCGACAAATTCCCCGAGATGTACTATGGGAGGCTATCGGCAACCAGTGCAAGCCAGTTAACGGCTATTATCAACAAAATAATCTACTACGAACAGTTCCAGTTTTCTGATCCCACATATCTTAACAGCGTTAATCTAATTGCCGGTGCCGATGCAACATGGAACCCTGCTGTTGCACAACCTACAATTAAATATGCCACGGCAAATCATTTTAACCAAACCAATGGTTGGAGCAACATTTACGAATATGGCGTAGATTCCGATACTAACAACGCAACAGCATCATCCGGTTACACGGGTTGCTACGATGCCGATAAAGTAGCTGTTGGTTTTATAAACTACACTGCACACTGCTCAGAGGGCGGATGGCAAGATCCAGCCCTTCCCATATCCACAGTAAACACTTTAACAAACAATCAGCAATACCCCTTTGTTATTGCAAATTGCTGCCTATCGGCAAATTTTGGCTATTCGGAATGCGTGGGCGAGACATGGTTAAGAAAAGCAAATGGTGGAGCAGTTACATATATTGGCTCATCGCCAAACAGCTACTGGAAAGAGGACATGTACTGGGCTACAGGAGCATTCCCTATGAGTGGCAATAATAATGGCTACGTGCCCACATTCGAAGAATCAACTACAGGCGCTTACGATGCTCCGTTTGGAAGCAATTATGTAACTGCTGGTGCAATTGTTTTTTGTGGCAACATTGCAGTAACACAAGCCGAAATTAATGACTACTCTCGTCAAATTAACTCAACATACTACTGGGAGGCTTATAATGTTCTAGGAGACCCCTCTCTTATGCCATACTTTAAAGTTCCAGAAACCAACCAAATAGACTTCCCAAATGTTGTCCCTGTTGGAATAAACAGCATAAGCATTCAGGCAAAAGAGAACTCATACCTTTCGCTCACAATGGATGACCAAATACTGGCAACTCATTTCTTTGAATCCACGGGCTTAAACGACATTGCTATTCCTGAGCTAACCCAAACAGGCAAGATTATACTCACGGTTACTCGACCTCAAACCCAACCATTTATAGATACCATAAAAGTTATTGAATCAGATAATGCTTATATCACTCTTACTGGCTCTACCATTAATGATTCTGAAGAAAATAATAATGGCATTGCCGACTATGGAGAACAAATCAAAGTAAATCTTCGATTAAAAAATGTTGGCAAAACCAACGCAACCAACGTAAGCGTTAAAATAGGCTCGTCAACCGGATTAATAACTTTAGCATCGGCCGATTCTATTGGCATATCAAATATTAATGCAAGTTCAGAGTTATGGGCAAACGATGCCTTTTCATTCTCCATTCCCATTGATGTGGAAGATGGCTACCAGCAAATTTTTCCCTTAACATTTTTTGCCGACCAGGGGGTATGGACATCTAACCTGAAAATTACTGTCTCAGCTCCCCAAATGGCGTTTAACAACTTCACCATTGTTGATACTTTGATGGGAAATAAAAACGGCATTTTAGAAAAGAATGAAATAGCCGATATTGAATTTGAGTTCCAAAACAAGGGTAACTCAGCCATTGCCGACTATAATGTCAACCTCGTACTTCCTGATACATTACTTGATAAAGTTAGTTTAACCTACGAACCCATGGTAGACAGAGGTTTTAATCCATCTGAGAAAACTAAACTTTTTGCTCGTATTAGCAGTTCAGATAAGATTGATATTGAACAAATCCCGATAATCATCACCTCAACATCAACAAGCTATCCTCTTGCAAGCAATCAGCAAACAACGTTTATTCCTATAAAAATCTTTTCAGAGGTTAGAATGAGTAACGACACCGTTGAAACCTGCAATGCAATATTTACTGATTCTGGAGGAGAAGAGTCCAATTATGGTAACAATGAAGATTACACCATTACTTTCAAAACCAATAGCGAGATTGAGAAATACCGTGTTGAGGTACTAAACTTCTCAACAGAAAGCAACTACGATTATCTTTATGCCTATGATGGCAATAGCACATCAAGCCAGATGTTTAGTGGTAGCCCATTTAGTGGGTCAACCATACCATCTGAATTTAGTAGTAGCACCAACTATGTCACATTCCGTTTCACCTCCGATGATAACACAAATAGTTCGGGATGGAGAATTAAGTTGCAATGCATTACACCAACAGCCATACCTAAATGTGTAGAAAATCCATCACCTGCTGACAATTCCATTGATGTTGAAAGCACTGTTTTATCGTGGACGCCTTCAACCGATGCCCTTTTCTACGATGTTTACATAGGCACACAGCCCGAATCGCTTGCATATGTTGGAAGAGTTAGCCAATCGTTTATCGATATTAAGTTACAACCTGTCACAACTTACTATTGGCGTGTTATACCAGGAAACAACATTGGATTATGCGATAAGGATTGTATCACATGGTCATTTACAACAGCATCGGTACTTGGACAGGTTCTTATGACTAATGGCACCCTTGAGGTTGATGAAACCTGGTTTTATGATACGGGAGGAGCTAATTCAAACTACACCAATAAAGAAAACTACACGCTAACATTTAAACCTAAAAATAATGGTAAGATAAATGTTGAATTTGTTTCGTTTGATGTTGAAAGCGAAACTGATTGCAACTACGATAAGTTAACCATTTATAATGGTCCTGATGCTAACAGCCCTGTTGTAGGAACCTACTGTGGTAGCAAGAATCCCCAATCGTTTACCTCAACAAGTGCAAATGGTGAGCTAACATTTAACTTCACATCCGATGCTAGCGAAACACGAAGTGGTTGGAAGGCTAAAATATCTACAATAGGCAGCACAACAACATACCCGATTACTTTTAATATCAAATCAAATAGCACACCCGTTCCAAATGCAACAGTTAAATTTGACAATTCGGTTAAATTCACAAATACTAGCGGTGTTGGTGAATTTAGCAAGCCAAACGGCACATATAGCTATACCATAACGGCAGCAGGTTACAAAAGCGAGACTGGAACGGTTACTGTTTCAAACCAAGGGGAAAGCATCAATATTAATCTTATAAAACAGGAGACCATTCAGCTACTAATTAAAAATTCTTCCGATGAATCTTATATCGATTTAGCAAAAGTACTAACTGAAACTGGCCAAAGCTATTATTCTGCAAATGGCTTAGCTAATGTCGATTTACCAGTTGGCAGTAACCTACTAAAAGTAAGTGCACAAGGATTTATTGAAAAAGATACTGTCATAAATGTAACCGATGCAAACCAATTATTCACAGTACATCTTACACCTCAATCGTTCCAAACCCAGATAAACGTTTATAACGTTGATGAAACACCAATTGAGAATGCAACCATACAGCATAATACTCTAACCTACAACACCAGCAGCACAGGTTCTGCCACTTTGGAAACAGCATATGGGTTAGACTTAATTACCATTCAAAAAAGTGGTTACATCGACACAAAATTCTGGCTAAACGCTACAAATGACACAATTATAAACATTTACTTAACTCCAATTATTGGGAACGTATTTGAAACTGAATTTACAATTATAGGTTCTGGCCCTCTTGGAAACCTTCCTCTCGATAATGCCTTGGTAAGAATATTTAAGCAGGGAGAACTTTACCAACAAGCAAACGCACTAAATGGCCATATAAGCTTTTATCTTCCCAGCAACACATTCATTTATGAAGTATCACATGAAGGCTATACTACATCTTCAAACAACACATTAACAGTTAGCAACCAACCACAAAAGGTTGAAGTTAATTTAGACCAGCTAACCTATACCATAACTTTCCTTGTTCAAAGTAATTCAAAAGGTGTGGAAGGTGCCGAAGTAGACTTAAAAGATTATGGTTTAAAATACACTGATTCAAATGGGGAAGTAATTTTTTACAATGTTGGTTATGCTAATGAAATTCCATATACAGTTTCTCATAGCAACTACACGACAATAACAGGTAAAATAAGCGCCACCAAGTCCGAAACTATTAGCATAACTCTTAATGTATTAGACACAACATATGAGAAGATTGACAGTTTTTCTATTTATCCAAACCCGACAAGAGACTACTTTAAGATTTTATCTGATATAATAGTTTCAAGGTTATCTGTCATCTCAATTAATGGAGTTGAATTGAATGCTTATAACATTAACAGCCGTAACAAAACCATTTATGTTAACAATTTAGCACCTGGAATTTATCTTATTAAGATTGAATTTGAAAACGGCACAACTTCATTTAAGAAATTGCTGATTCAGTAATATCTCAAGTTAAATCATAAAATTAGTATGGGCATATTTTATGCCCATTTCTTTTTATGTGTAAGAATAATTTTTACATTTGAGCATATTTAAAAACATTATAAAATTGGAATTTCGTAATTTTAAGGATAAATCGCTACATATTTTTTTATTGGTTTTTACGGCTATTGCTTCTTTGTTTGTATACATAGTGCTAATTAGGGATGCACAAACAATTGATAGAATTAACAAACAAAAACTGAAAGCCGAATTCAAAGCAATTAGCTCATCTTTAATAAACAAAGCAGTATACATCCCAACTTCACAAAAACTTTATGACCAAGAAT
Source organism: Tenuifilum thalassicum (assembly GCF_013265555.1). Taxonomy (GTDB): domain Bacteria; phylum Bacteroidota; class Bacteroidia; order Bacteroidales; family Tenuifilaceae; genus Tenuifilum; species Tenuifilum thalassicum. The sequence goes on from NZ_CP041345.1 coordinate 3,018,613, forward strand.
ACATCACTATCCGGGATGACCAAATTGATAATAACAATTTACTACTAGTAGCCGATAGTTTTATATTCGGAACTAATAAAATATACCTATTGGATAATCAATTATATGGTAAAATTGAGTTTAGAAATGATACAAACATTCTTTATCCCCTTAGAAAAGTAACAAACCTAATCACTTCGCTAACAGGGAAGGCTGTTTTAATTAATCATCAATATAACAAACACTTAACAAAGAAAAACTTTATTACCCTTTCAACCCTAACCGATTTAACTGGTAAGGAGGTTGGTAATGTTATAATACTTGACGAGAAGCAACATCTTAATCAAACAATTTATGTTGCAACTCCAATTCTCATCTTTTTCTTGCTCCTATTACTACTTGTCGCAAAAAAAGTTTTGCAAATAAAAGATAAGGCTAATACAAAACTTAACTCAAGCCAAACTATCAACCTAAATACAATTAAAGATATCTCTTTTGATGAAGCGGTTAAAGGATTTAGCAATGGTATTAGAATAATTGACAAAAACTTTAACGTATTATACACAAACAAAGCTTTTGAAGATTTAACCTCAATTAAACGGGGAAAAGCAAATAGTTGTACCTGTTATGAAACCTTTGGTAGCATTTATTGTCATACAGGAGAGTGCCCTGTTGTATCTATAACATCTTCGGAAAAGGAAATAGTTAGAAACGAAATACGTTTTCAGCCAAATGGCAAAAAGTTGCATATCGAACTGCATGCCTATCCCATTCTAAATCCAAATGGTGAAATAGTAGCAATTGCTGAAGAGATAAAAGATATAACCAATAATTACATAATTGAAGAAGAACTCCGTCAATCGGAAAATCAGTTTAAGGTTTTTATAGACTCTCTACCTTTTGGTGTATACATTGAGGATGGTATAACAAACCAAATTATTTTTCAAAACAACTATCTAAAACAGCTCACAAAGGGTAAGAACTTTAACGACTATTTAAAGGAGCATCAAAACAACATCACCGATATCCATTCAGATGAATCAGAAATACAAATTACGGATGAAAATGGTAGGCTAAACACTTACGCTTTCCACAAGTTTAAGTTTATTGGCACTCAGAATAAGCTAAAAATCGGAGCTATATTAATTGATATAACTCGAAAAAAGGAGGTGGAGCACTATCGTGATGTTCTTTCTAAAGCTATTGAATTCACTCCCATTAGTATTATAATTCTGTCGCCTCATTTTGAATTCGAATTTATCAATCCAAACTTCACTGAGCTTACTGGCTACAATATCGACACCCTCTATAGTAAAAGCATTCTGGATGTAAATCTTGAAATTGGATCAAAAAATTTAATAGAGCAAGCATTAAACAAGGTTAGAGCTGAAGAGAACTGGCAAGGAGAAATTCAGATAAGAGGAAAGAATGGTCAAAAAATCTGGGTAAGCGCATCGTTCTCTCCTGTTATAAACAGTAAGGGCGAACTTCAACAGATACTAGCAGTTTTTGAAAACATAACACGTAGAAAAGAATACGAAAAGGAGCTTCTTTTTGCAAAAACCAAAGCTGAAGAATCCGACAAGTTAAAGTCAACTTTTCTCAATAATATCTCCCACGAAATCAGGACACCCCTTAATGCTATTATTGGTTTTACATCATTCCTAAGCGACGAATCCATAAGCGCCGAAGAACGAAGAGGATTTTCAGAATATATCTACAAAAACTCACAAGATCTACTCAGAATTATAGAAAACATCCTTGAAATATCACAAATTGAAACGGGTAGCATCTCAATATCAAAAAGAGAATTCTCAGTTAACTCTTTAATGAATGAGATCTTTAGAGAATTTGATGAAATTGAACGAGGTGATTCACCAATTCGACTTAGCTTAAGAAAAGAGATTCAGCATGACGATTTAATCATTTTGAGCGACCCCAGCAGGTTAAAACAGGTACTTAAACAGCTCCTTTCAAACTCTTTCAAGTTTACCCCAAATGGCTTTGTAGAGTTTGGATATAGGTTAAAGGATGAGCACAATTTAATGTTTTACGTAATTGACAGTGGAATTGGAATTGACCAAGACAAAATAAACTACATTTTTAACCCGTTCCGGCAAGCCGATGATTCAAACACAAGGCAGCATGGTGGATTAGGGCTTGGACTCGCAATTTCAAAACACATTGTTGAAAAACTCGGAGGTAAAATATGGGTTAATAGCCTGCTTGGGTCAGGCACTAGCGTTTTTTTCACTATTCCCTTTATTCCTGTTAAGATGAAGTTCGACAATAACACCAAAACAAGTTTTCGGGCAGAATTTAGCTGGCCAGGTAAAACAATTCTTATAGCAGACGACATTGACGCTAACTTTATATATTTCAAAGCCTTACTTCAAAAAACAAATGCAAAACTCATTTGGGCTAAAAATGGGTTGGAAGCCGTAAACCTAGTAAAGAGCAACCAAAATATTGACCTAGTTTTAATGGATTTAGTAATGCCCGAAGTTGATGGGTTTGAAGCAACAAGACAAATAAAATTATTCAGAAACGATCTTCCTGTTTTAGGGCAAACAGCATTCCCAGAAAAGGTAAATAGGAACAAGCTAGCTGATTATGGGTTTGATACTGTACTCGAAAAACCCATAAAGCCCCACCAAATGCTTTTCATTATCGATAAATTTTTAGAAAACTAGCTAGCTGCTGTTTATATAAAAATAACCAGGGTGTTATCCTGGCTGAAATGTTTCAATTATTTATTGTAGCTGCTAAAGGTTTGCTAAACGGTTAAGAGCTTCTTCCAGAAGGGAGGACTTAATTGATATATTCATTCCTAACATCCTACGGCATTGCCTATCGTGAGAAAAGAATGATAGAGGCATTAAGCCAACACCCTTTTCAATTAATCGTTTTGCCATTTCCACATCCTTAATATCGTCATAATCTTTATAATCAAGCAGAACCATATAACCAGCAGTCTGATTACTAACCTTAAACTTTGAATCTTTTAGTCGGGCTACTACAAGATTGTAGTTCCTTTCCAGCAAACTCGGAAGCATCTTGGTTTGCTCATCATTATTTATAAGGAGGCTAAGATAAACGGAGCTGTTAAAATCGGGATCATCGGCAATAGCATGCTTAATTGCAATGTAGTGAGCCATTAGTTTTTCTGGAGCAATACAATAAGCAATGTTACTATCGTTATGCGCAAAAGGTAAATTCAGCGAGCCAATCCGGTAGGTTATTTGGCAAAGCTTAGGATAAAAGTTAACACTTGCACCAGTACTGGTTGAATAGGCCATTTCGGATAAAGACTCATTTATAACCAGCTTTATTTTTGTGCCATTGATTAGTCGCTGCAACTCCTCTAAATCTTCAGGTAATAGTGTTTGTCCTGTTAAAAGGTGAGGAGATGAGATTATCATCAATTTAGTTGTGGCATTAATGGCTCGTTGAACCTCACTCCAGTCTATTCTAAAATCGGGCTCTTTAAGAGGAATGTATACAGGACGGGCTCCGCAAAGTTCAACAACAGTTTTAAGGTCAGTAGTATAGGGTTCAAACACGATAACGCTATCTCCATCGCCAATGGACGAAACAACTGCTAAGAAAATGGCTTGTTTAATTCCATTTATGAATGTTAGCTCTGTGGCAGGGTTAACTCCTCTAAAGTATTTTCTATTAATATAGCTTGCTAATGCTTCGCGAGGCGACTGAAATTCATTTTTAACTCCCATTTCATTTAGTTTATCCTTGGTCCCAATATATTCTTGAAGCCCTTCTTGGCTAGGAACCAGCTTGGATAAATCAATCGCACCACTAGTAGCAATTAGCTGACTCAAACTATTAAAATCCGATAATGACAATTCGGTTGTTTTGTTTACCATAAAAAACAATTCTAAATTTAAAGATAGGCAGAAAAAAATAAAAACATGTTTGTTTTTGACATACAGGCTAAGGAGATTGATAAAAGGCTCAATTAAAAAGTTGATTAAGTATTGGGAGTGTTTTAAATCTGATTCCAGAACCAAGATGAAAGCGATAAAAAGCAGTAATACCTTCTATTATCTCGTTCCGCTGTTTCCGATTAAGATTTATCTTATCGGCATTTAGCATAGGAGTTTTCATTATCTCACCTAGAAGTTGACTTGTACTTTTACACAGGTAAAAACCATTAGCTGGTTCAACATTTGTGAATTTCCCATTCTTGTAGTCAAAAATACAGTTATCTTCAGTCCAACTATTAATAGGATAAAAGCCTAAATACCTAGCAAGTTGAACCATAAAGATTAAGTGAAAATTTGAAATTCCTGAATGAAGATGATCGAGAATAACTATTGAATTCTCAATAAATGTAAACAAATGAGGATTAGGCTCCTCCTCCTTAACCGTTCTATATATTAGTTCGCTTATAAAAACGGAAATGGTAAGTTTAATCGGATCTTGATGCAATGAGCCGAAGGCATGTACTAATCCTAACTCCTTCAGCCTATGAACTTCGGTGTTGGGACGATTATAAAATACAGTATCAAGAACCGTTAGAGGTTGAAAATAAACATTCAAACCAGCTTTCCGCCCCTTCTGAAACGCTCTATTCACCAACAAGGTGGTTCTACCAAAGTCTCTACTATAGCAGCTAACAATTAAGCTATTCTCTTTATATCTTACCGTTCTTAAAACAACTACCCTACTCTCAGCTAACATCTTTATTTTATAAAAAGTAATTTTGTAACAACAGACTGATCGCCTTTTGAATCGGAACAAAAAACAAGGTAAACACCAGTTGCAACTTTTGTGCCATTACCATTTCTTCCATTCCAGGTTGCATACCCTCCATTAGAACGAGTTTCGTAAACTAAGTTCCCTGACAGATCGGTAATTTTAACAACACTATTTTCCATTAAACCTGCAATGGTAATTAACCCATTATAATTTTCTCTGACAGGATTTGGAAAAGCATAAACCTTACCAAAAGAATTAGCCGGTTCACTTGCATCACCCCTAAATGAAACTAACCCCTTATCTGTTGCAATGAAAACTTCGCCCGTTAACGGATGAACTTTAATGCTTAAAATAGTATTTGAAGGTAATGGACTATTATCAGATGTGAAGTGATATATCTGCTCTGTTCCATCTTCAGAAAAAAGATAAATGCCCGATTTAGATGTCCCAAACCACTTCCTATTTCCCCCATCCACCTCAATACAAGTAACTTCCTCGTTTTCTAAAAGGTATACTGCTAGCCCTTCTACTACGTCAGGTATTTTAACTTTAGTGAATAGGGCCTCGCCTTGAAACACACCACTAGGATTATATGTTACAAGTACTCCATGGTTTGTGCCAAGCCACAAGTACCCATCTCTGTCAAATGTTAAACAACTAATTTCATTTGGTAACAAATTCCCATTTACATCTCGAGGGCGAAATTTAAGATAAACATCATCGTTGCTGTTTTGGATATCGCCACCTGGATTTAGGACAAAGAGACCATTATCTCTGGCTAAGGCTAACCATATAAGGCCATCGCGTGAGATTGTTAACGACAGTATTTTTGGTGTTCCAATGGCTGATGCATAGGGAAACGAAAACCAATCGCCATTGGTAGAACGAACCGAGATAGGATTTGAAACCTCAGAGTTTGCAACCCAAATATTTCCCCATCGGTCAAAATCGACACCTGCAATACGGCAGAATGCCTGACCAGGGAAAACACTTTGAAGCGAACTATTTTCAGGTGTATAATGTTCAACCAGTTCATCGCCTTCAAATTCATATAGGCCTCCCCCCCAGCTAGCAACAAAATAATGGGTAGGCTTATTCGGATCAAATTTTACTTTTACTGCATCCCACACGCTCCAATCGGCATAAAAACTCCAAGACCCATTGTTGAACCGATGCGCAATAAAAGGCAACCAAACATTTCCCATTGCAGCGTCGTACGCCCCAGAAGCAGCAACAACGAGGCTAGAACTTGCATCAACATGAAAGAATTTATTATTAAATGGACCAGAAGGTAAATAAACATTATCGGTATTTGCTCCAATTAAGACCAAACCATAAACCTGATCGGCAACAGCCAAGAAATCATTATCATCAACAGGTGTGCAATCCGAAACATTTGGTTTTACACCAAAAGAATAGCTATTTATTAGCTCTGCTTTGGTCCAATTATTTAGAAAGGCTTGTATCTCATTCTTATTATAAACCCAAAACTTTTTGTTTGACATTGCAAGCCCAACAACTTCGGTTAAAGCTCTGTCGACTTCAAACCATCCGGTTCCACTATTTGCCCAAACAATATCACTTACAACTCCCCTCTCTACAGCAACTATACTGTTAGTGTTTGATGCAACAGAGACACATTCGGCCGAAGGATTACTAAAAAAGGCTTCCTTAGTCCATCGCTCATAGCTAATTAGTAATGGATCAGTTACATCAGCGCTATATATACCATCGGAAGTAGCCGCCCAAAACCTCTGGTTCCATACTGCTAACCTTCTAACTTTAACGGAGCCAGAACTTTGAACAACATAATAAGCATCTTTTACCTCTTCATTTTCCACATCAATAACCACAATCCCAAAATCAGTTGATGTATAAATTAAAGAGTTGTAATATAGAAAATGGTTTATTTGCTTACTCCCACTCATTGGTTTATCTTTAATGAATGGAAGTTCTTTAATTGTTCCGTTATCGAATATAAAATCAATATTACCCGATTTGTATCCTACCACAGTAAGTTTTAGTTCTGGTATGTAAGTAATAGCTGTTAAGTCCACCTCACTCAAACCATTAGTTTTGGTGAACTTGTTAATTTCGCCTGTTGTTATGCGATAAGTAAAAAAACCGTTTTCAGAAGCACAATAAATCATGTTACCCGTTGAGGAAACCGAGCGCGCGTTGTTAAAGGAGAAGTAATCGGTCCATTTCCCAACGGGTGGCTGTCCAAAAACAGAGACCTTCAAACAGAATAGTAGGAGAACAAGCAATTTGACACGATAATTCATTATCAAAAGTATTGCATAAAAATTTTGGGGACAATCATCAAAACGAGTAAACTAACAAATTATTGCTAGAAATGGTTCTGAATAAACTCTTGTAATTTTTCAACAGCCCTCCCCCGGTGACTTATTTTATTTTTAATCGACAATGGCATTTGAGCAAATGTTTCATTATAACCTTCGGGTATAAATATTGGATCGTATCCAAACCCATCGGCACCTATCTCGTTATCGATAATCTTACCCCAAACAACCCCTTCGAACAAGTACTCTTCTCCATTTAGAATTAGAGCTATTACAGTACGGAAACGAGCTCTTCTATTTGAAACTCCCTTTAAATTTGCTAATAGCTTTTTAATGTTGTCTTTAGGATTTCGGGTCTCACCAGCATAACGAGCGCTATAAACACCTGGTTCCCAGTTAAGAGCTTCAACTTCAAGTCCTGTATCATCGGCAAAACAGTTCTTTCCTGTTTTGGAATATACAAAACGTGCTTTCTGTAAAGCGTTATCCTCTAATGTATCATAATCTTCAGGGATTTCGGCCGAAAAACCTACATCGCTCAAAGACATCAACTTAATACCCTTACCCAGGATATGTTGCACCTCTTTCAGCTTGTGCTCGTTATTTGTTGCGAACACAAGTTCTACCCTACTTCCTGTCATAGATGCGTTTTAACGAGGATTTATACTCATAACAGGGATATGTCCTGCATTAGCAAGAATATACTGTTCTCCTGGTTCTACAATAAACTCACCGTTTTTATCGGTTGGTGTGGTCATAATTACAATTAAGTCGGCTCTAATATTGACTGCCATATCGAGTACCTCTTCCTCATATTTTTTTACACCAGGAACTGTATACTCAATAAACTTTGCCCCTTTCTCCTCAAGAAACTTTTTGGCAGAAGCTAGGTTAAGGTCAATTTTTGCCATCTGTTCGGGGTCAGAAGTATTTGGTTTAATGATATGGAAACGAGAAAGGTAGTAATCGGAGAAATAGGGTATCCATTCATGCTTTTCCCTGTTCTGAAGGGTAAAGTCAACTGGAAAAACAATGTCATCGTATCGTTTATTAACAGGAGGTTCTTGGATGGTAATAAAGGGCACCTTACAACTTGTAATCAGTTTAAGCACCCACGATACTTTATTTTCATCCATCTCTTTTACCGTGGAAGAACCCATTATAATCATGCTAGCATCCAGTTCATCGGCTGTTTTAGCTATATCTGTCAGGTAATTTCCCTTTTTTATTATTGACTTAGGAATAAGGTTATACTTTTCCTTCACCGAATTAACAACCTGTGACATACTCTCCTCAGCAGCTTCGAGCTCCTTATCGTCGGTTACCAGGTGTAAAATAACTATTGGTTCCTTTACTACGTCTGAAACTCTTATAGCATGCTGTAAAGCGTACCATGCAACATCTGTAAAATCAGTGGGAACCAATATCGTTTTAGTCTTGTTCATATGATCATTATTTTCAAGGAAATTTATCCAATATCAACCCCAAATTTAAATAAAATATTTGTTTGTAGATTTGATTTTAATACAGATTGATTAATTTGTAAAAAAATTTGAATAAAATATAGTTTAATTCTAACTTAGTAGGGGATATTTTATAATAACATGCCTATCTTATTTTATATTCTGTTTTTATTAGCCTTAGCAACTACTGTTTTACTAGTGGTTTTATATATTCGGTTTTATTATAATAATAAAATACTTACCCTTCAGGAAAAGCTGTTTTTAAGAACCGAAGAGCTAATACGAGAAAAATCAAAAACTGAAAATCTGCTTTCTAGGGTCTTACCTCGCGACACCGCACGAGAGTTAATTAAACAAGGTCGAATTGATACTCAAAAATTCCAAATGGTTACGGTATTATTTGCCGACATCCAAGGGTTTACAAAAATTTCAGAAGAAACAAACGCCGATTCCCTCATAGACCAACTCGACAAGCTATTTTACCAATTTGACCTTATTGTTGAGAAGTATGGAATAGAAAAGATAAAAACAATAGGTGATGCATACATGTGTGCAGGAGGTCTTCCCCACCCAAACCGAACTAATCCTTTAGACGTTGTCGCTGCAGCGGTTGAGATGTTAGGATGCATGGATAGAATAAACAAGCAGCACCCCAAAAAAGATTTTTGGGAGCTACGAATTGGAATAGACACAGGACCCGTTGTTGCTGGAATTGTTGGCAGAAACAAGTTAGCATACGATATCTGGGGAACAACTGTAAACATAGCGAGCAGAATGGAATCAAGTAGTGAACCCGGAAAAATTAACATTTCCGAGAACACCTACTTCATGGTACGAGACCTATTTAAATGCACCCCCAGAGGTAAGATCCCAATCAAAAACAAAGGAGATGTTAACATGTACTTTGTAGAGGGGTTTTTACCAAAATTTTCAAAAGGAAATAAATACACCCCTAATGATGAATTTAAGACTGAACTTCAACTTATCCGCCTTGGCGATTTAGAAGAGTTCGTTTTTGAAAAGTTAGAAAAAGGGTTACCAAAAAATTTATACTATCACAATTTAAAGCATACTGTCGACGTTTATACCCAAGTAGAACTAATAGGAAGGGCGGAGAAAATCTCTAATCAGGAGATGCTACTTCTTAAAACAGCCGCACTTTTTCATGATATGGGACATCTTATAGATTATGCAACACACGAAGAAATGAGTATAAAGCTAGCTTATGAAATATTACCCCGTTACGGATACTCACAGGAACAAATCTCAAAAATTGCAGAGCTGATTGCTGCAACCAAACTCCCACCTAAACCTAAAAATTTACTAGAAGAAATTATTTGCGATGCCGATTTAGATTATCTGGGGCGTACAGACTTCATTCCGGTATCTAACGCTCTTTACAAGGAGCTCCATGAACATGGTTTGGTAGGCTCGCTACACCATTGGAACTCAATCCAAATTGAATTCATCCAAAATCATCAGTATTTCACAAAAACAGCTCGTCGACTTAGAAACGTTAACAAAGATGTTCAGCTTCAGAAGTTAAAGCAATGGATGAAAGAATTAGAAAATAATACAGATTTATAATGATTATAATAAATTTTTATATTAATTTTATAAATTTGATGTTAATTTGAACTTTTTGGACATATAAATTTGAATTCTGATAAAAAGTTCCGCATATGATGGAAAACTTAAAAAAGGTCATACTAGTACCTTGGGACTTCACAGAAGGAGCAGAAATAGCCTTTCTTCATGCCCTCCAGTTAGCAAAAGCTAGCGGGAACGAAATTATGCTTTTGCATATTATACCCCATACCAGACTTTACGACACATTAATAAAAAAAGTTAACCTTAAAAAGATTGAACAACTCAATTTAAAGATTGAGGAATCTGCTCGTAAACTTGAAGAAAAACATGGGTTTAAACTACAAACTCTTGTAGTTGAGGGGCATCCTGCAAGAATTATAAAAGGTCTTATAATCACGGCTCATGTTAACCTCATAGTTTCATATTATGAGTACAAAACTGGGAAAAAACAGCTTCGAATTTCCAAATATTTAAGAAACCTCTTCTTTAAAGACACAACGTTACCTTTCATCATTGTATCAAAACCTCCATTACATAGCCATTACATTGAAATTGTAGTGCCTGTTGATTACGACCGTAAATTTAAGGAAGCAGTTCACTGGATAATCTACCTTGCCAAATACTACAAGTGTAATATCAACCTTATAAAACCATTCCTTTCCGACGATAGTAAAAAGAAACAACTGGCTAACAACATTTACTTCACCAAAAAAATGCTTGATGGTGTAAACATAGTATACGGCATTAAAACAGCTAAGAAAAGAGGAACGTTTGACCAAGAGGTATTCCGATTTGCAAAAACTATTGAAGCCGATCTGATTCTCATTATGTCTGATAAGTATAATGTCTTTCTTGACAGCAAAACAGAATCAAACCTTGACATCCCAGTAATGTGTATTAACCCGAGAATAAGGAAATATCAAAGTTTCTATTAATATCTAAATTCATGAGGCTAACAGGTATTAACCTTTTAAGCATTTTTAGTAAAAGGTCGCTTAAAAGCAGAATGATTATTCTATTCACTGGAATTATATCACTTATACTTTTACTCATAATTTTACTTAATGGTAATAAATTTAAAAAACTTTCCATTGAAAGTGCGAAAAGTAAGATTGCTTTAATTGCTGAAAGCGAATCGCATAAAATTGAAAAAGACTTAGAAGGGAAACTCAACATTGTAAGGTCAATTTCTGAATCAATAAAAGCCTCACAACGCTACACTAACGGAAATTTTGATACCATAAAATACATTAACTGGTTCACTGGTTTACTTGAAAAAGAACCAGGAATAATATCCCTATGGGGCGATTGGGAACTTAAATATCTGGAAGAAGGATACCAATACGAAGATGGTAGGCTAAAAATATCAACGTTTAGAAATAATGGAAAAATTAATTTCTCAACTAAAAAAACCGAAAAAGTAGAAACATCTGCAGGGTATTTAAGGCACAAAGCAAATAAAATTGAAAGCATTGAAGAACCTTACTTTTACAACTACGAGGGCCAAACCGAAGATATACTAATGACAAGCATAGTTTCTCCAAGTATAATAGATGGAGAATTTACTGGTTTGGCTGGCGTTGCCACTCCCCTTAGCTTATACTATGAAACTGTAAGAAACATAAAACCTTACGATGGTAGCTATGCGTTTATTCTCTCACAACAGTTAAAATTCATTGCATTCCCCGATAAAGATTTTATTGGAGAAGATGCATTACCCGTTTTTGAAAAGGTGCTTTCTTCTCAAGGAATACAAGAAAAAATAATCAACGGTGAACCAGTTTTTTTTGAAGGAACGGATTACAATGGCAAAGAAGCATTTTTTGTATTTTACCCCATTCATGTTGGCAGGTGCCCTCAAAACTGGTCGTTTGTTTTAGTTACTCCTAAAAAGGCTGTACTAGCCGAAGCAAGAAATATTTTTTGGTATTCAATAGTGCTAGGCTTAATTGGCATAATAATTATTTCCGCTCTCATCTATTTCACATCTGTTAAGTTTCTGTTTAATCCAATTTCTAAGGTTACATCTAATCTTTCGCGCTTAGCAATGGGTCATGTTGATTCCAACATGATTGTCCAAGCCAATTCTGATGATGAAATAGGAATGATGATAAAGCACCTCAACAAAACTGTTGAAGGGTTAAACAAAAAAACGGAATTTGCTCGTCAGGTTGGAGCAGGAAACTATAATAGCGAGCTGGAGCTGCTAAGCGACGAAGATATTCTGGGCATGTCGCTCATAGAGATGAACAACAACCTGCGAAAAGCAAAAGAAGAATCGGAAAAACAGCGCAAGGAAGAAGAGAAGCGGAGATGGATAAACGAAGGGCTTGCTAAGTTTGGAGAGATACTCCGGCAAAACAATGACAATATTGAGAAGCTAAGTTCATCTATTGTTAAGAACCTTGTTGAAATGCTTGATGCAAACCAAGGTGGTTTATTCCTTGTGAACGACGACGGAAACGAGGTATTTTTTGAACTTAAAGCGGCTTATGCATATAACCGACAAAAATTCCTTAAAAAACAAATAGCCATTGGAGAAGGTCTTGTAGGAGTTTGTGCACAAGAGGGGCAAACTATCTATTTAAAAGATATACCCGAAAACTACATAACCATTTCGTCGGGACTTGGCGAGGCGAAACCTCGCAACCTTTTAATAGTACCACTAAAGGTAGAAGAAAACATACATGGTATTATTGAGCTGGCATCGTTCAATGAGTTTGAAGATTTCAACATAGAATTTGTTGAAAAGGTTTCACAAAGTATAGCGCAAACACTTCAAGCGGTTAAGACCAACATTCGCACCTCCGAACTCCTTGAAAAGACCCAGCAGCAAGCCGAGGAGATGAGGGCACAGGAAGAGGAGGTTAGGCAAAATCTTGAAGAGCTTTCTACCATAAAGGAGGAGCTAGAGAAGCAAACTGCCGAAATGGAAGAAAAGCAAAAACAGCTAGAATGGGAAAAATCGCTTCTCGACTCACTGCTTAACTACCTACCCGATAAAATCTACTTTAAGGACCTAAAGAGCAGGTTTATAAAGGTAAGTAAATCAACACTTGAGTTCTTTGGTTGCAAAACACAGGAAGAACTTGCAGGTAAATCCGATTTCGACTTCTTCACCGAGGAACATGCAAAACCCGCCTATGAGGATGAACAAAGAATAATTAGAACAGGTCAACCGATAATCGGAATTATTGAGAAGGAGGTTAAAACTGATGGAACTGTCACCTGGGCAGAAACATCAAAGTTACCTCTAAAGAATTCATCTGGCGAAATAATCGGAACATTTGGAATTACTCGCGACATTACGCAATCAAAGCGAATGGAGGAGGAAATTTCTAAAAAAGCTGAAGAAGAATCGCTAATCAAAAAAGAACTAGAGAGAAAAGCGGTAGAATACCAGTCGCTTTATCAAGCCATTAACGACTCGGCGTATGTTATTGAATACAATACCGAAGGTGTCATTACATATATAAACAAAGCATATCTTGAACTACTAAATATTCAAGCAGAAGAGCTTATTGGGAAGCATCATTCCTACCAGATGGAGTTTACAGAGGAACAAAGAAAGAATTACACCCAGTTCTGGGAAGACCTGAACAAAGGTATTGTTCGGAAGGAGACCCATAAATTCTCGTTAAACGAGAAGGATTACCTTTTCTATGAAACCTATACGCCTATAAAGGATGAGAACGGGAAAGTTTATAAAATAATGAAGATTGCTTTTAACATTAGCCATCTTCTCGATAAAGAATCACTATAAACCGGGTGCAACCTGTTTTTTTTATCAATACACTAACAATCTTCATAAAGTTTTCGTAGATTTATTGTAGAATTTAGTTAAATGCTCCCAAAAAGATTTTATTCTTCATCGGCATTTGCAACAATTATTGCTGTTCTCTCAGCAGCAATCTTTGTTTTCTTATTCTTCTTTCTTGCATTCAACCATCGACATCTCATTTATAATGCAACAAAAGAGGCAACAAAGGAACTTGCATACCATGAAGCAACCGAGACTCAACAGTATTTCTCAAACGCATTAGATATTACAGAATCATTAATGCAGAGGGTTATTTTACTTAAAAAGCTAAAAGCCAAAAGAGAAAAACTAGATTCCCTTTTAAATGATTTCTTAACCCAAAACCCCAATATTCTTGGAGCATGGATTTTTGGGGAACCAAATGCCTATGACGGAAAAGACGAAGCTTTTAATGAAAAAGATGAATATCCCTGCAATGGCCGGCTTGGAATTACATATTTCAGAAATAATGGAAAAGTTTATAAAGAAATAGTACCATGCCACGATTATAACTCTTTCTTTTATCTTGGTGCTAAGCAAAAAAACAAACCAGTAATCTCTGAGCCATATCACTTTAAATACTCAAACTACAACCAAGTCTTTTATGGTTGCACAATTTCAATTCCAATTATTCAGGACTCATTATTCAAAGGTGCAGTTGGTATTGATATAAACCTCAAATCGCTGAATAATATCTTGGCAAATATCAAAGGATTGAATGGTGGCCATCTATATATCGTTTCACCCTCAAAAAAAATTGTCACACACTCCGACACTTCACTTATTGGTCAAATATACAGTTTCAACACAAATAAAAATGATAGCCTAATGTTCCTTGCTTCATGCAAAGGAAAAGAGATATCAGCTGAAACTAACTCAAGTTTTTTAAACAAAAAAGTACTAAAATTTTATTATCCATTTAATATCAACCTATCTGAAAAACCTTGGGTTATTGCTTGCGAAATTCCAATTGAAGAGTCATTAGCTTATACAAAAAAGGTAGTTTGGATTGCAACCATAGTTTTGGTAATTGGAATTCTATTTGTTATTTACCTCTACTCTCTATTGAAAGAGCGTCGTAAAACTTTGCAGAAAATATCGGATGCACTAAACGAGGCAGAAGACCAGAAAATAAGGGCAGAGGAGAACTACAAAAACTATATGGAGATATTTAATTCTACCAATGAGTCCATATTTATTCATGATGCTGAAACAGGGATAATACTCGACGTAAATGAAGCGATGCTCAAACAATACAGATTTAAGGATAAATCCGAAGTTGTTGGCAATACTGTTGAGAAGCTATCATCGGGAATAAGCCCATTCACCATTGAACATGCAAAAGAAAAAATTGAGCAAGCTAAAAAAGAAGGCTTAGCTGTATTTGATTGGCAAGGCAAACGTTCCGATGGAACGCTATTTTGGTCGGAAGTCTCTTTAAGAGCATCCAATATTGGAGGTAAAGAGAGAATACTTGCAGTTGTAAGAGACATAACCGATAGAAAGATTGCAAGCGAAGCATTGGAATTTAGAGAAAGGAAGTACAGGGAACTAGCCAATCTCTTACCTCTTGTTGTTTGGGAGGTTGATATAAATACCAGATTTACATTTACCAATGAAGTGGGACTAAAACTTTTTGGTTACACCCAAGAAGAATTCAATAATGGCATTACCATACTAGATTTAGTTGCACCAGAAGACAAACATCGGCTAAGAACAAACATTCAAAAGTCACTCATTTCGGGGAATAGTTCCGACGAAGAATACCTTGTAATGAAAAGGAATGGGACAAAATTCCCGGTTAACATTTTCTCAAGTGTTGTTTATGAAGATGGCAAGCCTGTGGGCTTAAGGGGTATACTTATTGATATCACCGAGAAAAAACGAATGGAGCAAAAGCTCAAGGAGAGTGAGGAACTTTATAGAACTGTAGTAGAAAACCTCAACGAGGTACTACTTATGGTTGACAACGACGATAGAATTCTTTTTGTTAACAAACGATTCACAGAACTTTTAGAATATACGCCCGAAGAGATTATTGGGAAAATAGGCTACGAGACAATAGTCTTTCCAGGAGATAAAGAAAAGGTAATAGCAGCAAATATCAGAAGAGAAGAAGGGAAAAAGGATGCATATGAGCTAAAACTAGTTTCAAAAAGTGGTAGGATAATAGTTTTTATGGCCAGTGGTGCCCCCGTATACAATGCAAACGGACAGGTAATCGGCTCAATTGGCGCATTGCTAGACATAAGTGAACTACAAAAAACTACAAAAGCCTACCGTGAGGCATTAGCCCGTTTTGAAACGCTTGCCATCATGTCTCCAGTAGGGATTTTCCGTACCGATGCAAACGGAAAAACAACCTACGTTAACCCTAAATGGACTGAACTATCGGGGTTAACCTTTGAAGAGGCCTTGGATGATAATTGGATTAAGGCTTTACATCCCGAGGATAGAGAAAAAAGCCTTTCTGTTTGGAAAGAAAGGGTTAACCAGAAAGTGCCCTCTAGGGCAGAGTATAGATTTCTGAAACCTGACGGCACGGTTACATGGGTTCTTGGTAACGCACTCCCAGAAATTTTAGATGATAAGGTTACAGGATATATAGGAACAATTACAGATATTACACAAATTAAAGAAGCGCAAGAAAAGCTAGCAAAAAGCGAAAAACGATTCAGGGAGCTAACCGACCTCTTGCCCCTTTCAATCTGGGAAACCGACTTAAATGGCAAGATAACCTTTGCAAATAAATTTGCATTCGAAATAATGGGATTTACCCATGATGACTTTTTAAAAGGGGTCAACATTTTCGATACGATAATCCCTGATGAAAGGGGAAAAACGATTCAAAACTTTATGAGAAGGCTTGAAGGCGAAAAATCAAAAGGCATAGAGTATACTGCTTTGAAGTTGAATGGCGAACGCTTTCCAGCTCTTGTATACTCCACGCCTATTGTTGAAGATGGTAATATTGTTGGACTAAGGGGGATTTCAATTGATATTTCGGATATTAAGAATGCTCAAAAGGAATTGGAAAAATACAAGAATCACCTTGAACTTCTTGTAAAGGAACGTACCGAGGAGCTAGAATCGGTTAACGAGGAGCTAAGCGCTGCAAATGAAGAACTATACAACCAGCGCGAAAAACTTATAAAAGCACTGCATGAGTTGCAAACAGCGCAACAAAGCCTAATCCAATCGGAAAAGATGGCCTCGCTTGGTTTACTTGCTGCTGGGGTTGCACATGAAATTAACAACCCGCTTAACTTTATTCAGGGAGGAATTATTGCAATAGAAAACTATATTGAGCAAAACTTTAAAACACATAAGAACACCCTTCAACCCCTTGTTGATGCTATAAAGGAAGGTGTACACCGTTCTGCTCAAATTGTTCGTAGCTTAAACCAGTATAGCAGGGTCGATCAGGCAAAGCATTCCAATGTAGATATTCACAGCATTATTGAGAACTGCCTTGTGCTACTCTCTAATCAGTTTCGCGACAGAGTTGAGATTATCAAAAACTACTGCACCAATCCTTGCTCGATTTACTGTAATGAGGGACAGTTACATCAAGCATTTATGAATATTCTTGCCAACGCAGCACAAGCGATTGAAGGTCCTGGTAAAATATACATATCAACAAAGGTTCAAAGGAAAAACCTTATAATTGAGATTGAGGATACGGGATGTGGTATCGATAATAATAATTTAACCAAAATATTTGACCCCTTCTTTACAACCAAGGAACCAGGTGTAGGAACTGGTCTGGGATTATCAATAACCTACAACATAATCAAAGAGCATAATGGCACAATAGATATTAAATCGGAATTGGGAAAAAGAACAAAAGTAACAATCAAACTACCAAAAGAGCAGTGATTATGGATACTCAAAAAATTTGTGTGCTCCATATTGATGATGAGCCAACCAATGTACTTCTTTTTGAAATAAATTTTCAAAATAAGTACAAGGTTATTAGTGCATACAATGGCACCGAGGGCCTAGAAAAAGTGAAGGGAAATCCTGAAATTAGAGTAGTATTTTGCGATATGAAAATGCCTGGAATTAGTGGTATAGAATTCGCCAAACAGCTTCAAGCCATTAAGCCTGGAACACCCTGTTTTATCCTTACGGGTTATGATATCTCTCCCGATCTTATTAACGAAATTAACAATGGAACTGTTAGCGGCTATATCCAAAAGCCATTTGAAATCGAGCACATTGATAATGCCGTAAAAAAAACTTTAGAAAACAGCTAATACCATTTTTTTCGCATAAAAAGAAGTAGGGCAAAGACTGAAATCAGTAGAGAAACAACCACTATCACACCAAAAGCTGAGGGGTTACTCTCAAAGCTATTAGGAACATTCATTCCATAAAAACTTGCTACAAGCGTTGGAATCATCAATACAATAGAAATTGATGTTAACCGCTTCATTACAATGTTAAGGTTGTTGGAAATTACAGAGGCATAAGCATCCATCATTCCACTAAGAATATCGGAATAAACGCTAGTTGTTTCCTGTGCCTGGCGTAACTCAATCTCCACGTCCTCTAACAGTTCAGGATTATAGGTATCGCGATAACTCCTTAAGTTTTTAATTCTATGCAACAAAATATCGTTGCCCTTTAGTGAGGTAGTAAAAAACACCAAACTCTTTTCTATGCGGAGCAAATCCTGAAGTTCCTCATTACGAATTGAGCGTTCAAGCTGGTCTTCGGCCTCTTTTATATCGTTATTAATCTGTTTTAGATATTTCAAGAACCAGACACTCGACGAGAGCATCATCCTGAGTACTTGGTCAAAATGGTCCTTTATTAAGATTCCTTTACGAACGGAAAATTGTATGAAATCAGGAATAACTTCACTCCTGTAAAAACTCATTGACACAAACACCTCATCCTTAAAAATGATACCCAGCGGTACAGTGGTATAAGGTATTTTCAGGTCGGTATTCTTGTAGGGTAAGCGCATTAGAATGAAAAACCAACCATTCTCATACTCAATACGAGGTCGTTCATCAACGTCCTCAACATCGTTATAAAAAGCATCTGGAACACCTAGTTCATCAAGTAAGTAGCGCTTCTCTTCGTTGGTAGGATTTTCTACGTGTACCCAGCAGTAAGGTTCCCATTCAGTGGCTGGTTGAAGCCCGATGTCCCTTTTCCAGAATGAAATCATGTACTATCCCTCCAAAATTTTATAGAATAGAGGCATAGTACATTACCTCTATTCCGGGTTAACTATCAGGGTGATAATCGTCCATAAGATGTTTATCTTTTTTCTCACTGCAAAGGTAAAGTTTTTTTAAATAAAAAATTAATCTTGTAATACTTTATCAAAATTTGAACTCAAATACGAACTAATGCATTTTCAATAGACTTTAGTTTTATTGATAAAAAGTTTTTTTTTAAATATTGATAAACATTTTTTATTTTTATGTAAAAATATATTTCTTGAAAAGCCTTATCTCAAATGAAAACAGCTGCAATAAAATACTTGATGTTAACTGTTTTTCTTTTTTCGCTTTCGTGTAGCGAGGATATAACCACTTTAGCTGAGATAAAGGAAAAGCTTATTGGAGAATGGGAATGGGTTCAAAGCGAGGGTGGTTTATCAGGAACAGAAGTTCTGACACCAGAAACTACAGGCATTTACCGATACATTAAATTTAATGAGAAAGACACAGTGCTAGTCTGGGAAAATAACGAAAATGTTCAAACAACCAGCTACTGTTTACAAAGGGAAGAAAGCATTCTAAAAAACAGAGAAAGCATTATTTTAACCATTAACTATAAGTACTTTAACAATAACGATACAATAATCCTTCCTATGAGGTACATTATTGTTAAAATAGGAAGGACGCTTATCCTTGAAGAAGATGTGTACGATGGTTACAAGCACTGGTACACAAGACTCTAAACTGAGCCAACCTCATTCTAAACAAGATACCATGTTAAATATCGTTTTAGATCAGATCAAAGTTATCTAAAGGTGGAGGTCAGAGACCACTATAAAAAACGAGGCGGAGCCGAAAAGCCATACGAGTAGGAAAAAACCTAAATCAACATCAATGGAAACTATTGAAAATGCTCAGAATCAAACCAACGAGATGAGAATTAACAACGAGGTTAAGAATTACCTCATCGAAACTGCTAAGTGGGGCAAATTTTTAGCCATAGTGGGTTATGTATTTTTGGGAATAATTGTATTAGTAGGTCTTCTATTTATTGTTGGAGTTTCTTGGTTAAACAGTTTTAGCGCTAATCCAGCACGATTTGCAGGAGTAATATACTTTATTATTGCTCTTGTCTATTACTTTCCCATTAACTTCCTTCACAAATTTTCCAATAGCATAAGAAATGGGCTTGAAAGCGATAGTGAAACAATGGTAACCTTTGGTTTTCAGAATTTAAAATCGCTATTTAAATTCATGGGAATAATTACCATTATTGTTCTTGCCATTTATGTTTTATTCTTTTTGATAGCAATTGTTACAGGCTTAGCAATTGCAAGTATGTAGGTCCTATGAAACGGAATGGTTTTTATTAGCAATAAAGCCAATCTCGGTAGGATGATCAAAAAAGATGTAAGTGCTAGGGTATTTCAAAGTTCGAAACAGGACTAAGAAGTCGCCACCAGCAGTAGCTATAAGAAAAACACTTACTAGTAAAAGCCATCCATTTGCATTGATATAAGAAACAATTAAAGGAATAATGCCGGTAACCAAACCTGGCATTATACCTCCTAAAATATAGTGCTTTCGTTTTAACGGCTCATTACAGTGGCAGTATGGGGTTAAATAGGCCCATTTAATTCCAAAACTTATTGATTTTAACCCTGTTTTCGCAAAAAAAGCCCAGGTTATACCATGTAATCCTTCGTGAATAACAATTAAAACTAATAGCCCTGCTAAAACAACGAGCAGATTGTTTTGTAAAGTATTAAATCCCGATACCAAGGGACTTGTCCCAAATAATATAACAAATGGGATAACCGCTATAAGAACTATTGGTATTAGCAATAGAAACGATAGTAGGTTTGCTTTTCCAACAGGGATTACCTCTTCAAATTGGTACTCAGTACTATTCATTTTTTAATTATTTTTTCACAAAAGTAATAAAGGGCAGAGAATTTCTGCCCTTCAACTCTAAAAAACTCCACTTAGTTAAAATCAATTAGTACAAGTCCGACTGAGAATGGGTATAACTCGGGTCCCTTATCTTTTTCAAAAAGTTGAACTGGATAATAGTTTGCAAATAGTTTTAAGTCCCTGTACCCTAAACGTGCAGTAAAGCCATAACGTAGAGTGGCAATATTTAAATCGCTGCGATTTTTGTCCTTGCGTCGGCTTCCATCGTCGTAAACAACTTTTGTATGTGAGCCTAACCTTAAACCACCAATCACACCTACAGAAACATATAGCCGCCGGCTCCGTCTCTCGCTCATTGGTAGCTGGAACTCAAAAAGTAAAGGAATGGTTAGATGCGACATGGTAACCTTGGTTTTCTCAACCTTATATCCGGCTTGAATGTAGCTACTATCGGCAACTGTAATTCCATTCTCCACCTTGAGAGAAACAGGATTTGAGAAGTGGTAGTCGTTAAACTCTAATCCCATACCTGTAACCAATCCTGCTTTATCGGTTCCAAAGCCAATGTTATACTGCAAAAAGTTGATATTAGTATTCCATGAGCGACCTTGTTTTAGGTCAAGCCAAGCTAAATCACCGTTCTGGGTCATAGAACCATTCTTATCCATGAACCCGTTTATTCCAATTTCTACTCCCGTCCAATGTCCCTTGAAATTTTTAACCTCTTTATATTCAAAGACATTATCATCCTTTTTCTTTTCAACCTTATTTTCGGGAACCTCAATTATTACTTTGTCTTTTGAGTCGATAATTGTCATCTTTTTTTTGCCTAAACGAAATACAACCGTATCGCCCTTTTCTGCTTTAACGGTATCGCCATCGGCAGTAACCCATTTCATGTCACTTTCGTCAACAGAAACATCAACCCTCGATGAAATAGTATCGACACGTTCTTCCACAATTGTATCACCATCAACAACTTTAATAGCCTTTTTAATGACGACTAAACTTCCAGAATCTCCGTCATTTTTTAAGGCCTGTTGCTTTAATGTATCGGGATTTTCTAAATTTCTTAGAACGTTTTCTTTATCCTGTGCATTCAAATTTAAAATTGCTGAAAACATTAATCCCAAGAGTAAAAACCTTTTCATATCATTAAAAGTTAAGTTTAACATTCCGTTGTTTTATCGTACGACGCCCTTGCTCGTTAAATGTTACAACGATTAGTCCTCTTTTGGGAAAATAGTTGCAGAAAAAGCTATTAGCTTTGAGTCTACTACTATCCTTTTGGCCTTATTCTTAGTATCCTCTTTTACATCAACCTTAACACCTGCTTTTTGCGCTAGCTTAAGGGCTCCCATTTTAGCTAAATCGGCAAGTGTAATTTCTTTTGTGCTGGATTGTACATTCGGTTTTACAGCTCGGCTGCTTTGCATGGAAGCTACCATGGCAACATTTGGTTTTATTTGTAAATCTTCGTGTTTAACAATTGGGTTAATTGTTGGTTGTTTTGGATTTATTGGCCTAACAGAAAAATGCTCGTCAATACTTTTCTCTTTTGGATTCTCAATAACATATAAAGTTCTATCTGGCGAAATTTTATTCGGAGATTTTGAATCAGCAACCTTCATCTCGGTTTGAGCTGGACTATTATTTTCTTCAATAGTGATACTCTCATCTTTAGGAGCTATTTTAACTCCACCCGTTGGTTGATGTTCAGCAATTAAAGCCTCTTTGCTAAAATCAAGTATTAGCGTATTAACAAAAAGCCCAAAAAGTAAAATAGCTGCAGCGCTAGAAACACCTATAACAATCTTTTTGGTAATGCCCAAAACAAATTCACGCTTTAATCTTGATTTTTTGGGATATTCAATTTGTTCTGGAACTAACTTAGTAAACGCAAATTGCGATGAAAGCTGAGCAACCTTATCGTCGCTTTTTTTTAACTCGTTTAGTAGTTTTTTTTCTTCAAGAGTCA
This sequence comes from Tenuifilum thalassicum, assembly GCF_013265555.1. Lineage (GTDB taxonomy): Bacteria > Bacteroidota > Bacteroidia > Bacteroidales > Tenuifilaceae > Tenuifilum > Tenuifilum thalassicum. The sequence goes on from NZ_CP041345.1 coordinate 3,041,538, forward strand.
AATCATCTTCTAATTCAGCAATGCAAAGGTATTCTGCCTGCGAAATATCTGCATCCGATAAGTTTTCCGATTTTTTTAGATGATATTTTGATATTGGTAGCACCTCATCAGTAGCTTGTAACCTATAATCGGCAATACCATCAACTTGGACTGCAATATCAGGATTTTGCAATAAAAAAGCCATGAGCTCTTCCCTTAGCTCTGGGCTAAGGTTTCCATCGATAAAGTCGATGACAAACATTTCGTAATTTTCCCTATTGATGGTCATAGCTTCTTATATCAAGTTATCAATACTAACCAGCTGTTCTTTTAAAAACACTCTAGCCCTATAAATGTAAACCTTTACTTGCGACTCCGACAAACCGGTAATCTTACCAATCTCCTCGTACGAGTAGCCCTCGTAATCGCGCAAAAGCAAAACCGTTTTTTGCACTTCGGGGAGCTTATCAACGGCTCTATCAACTATTTCTTTTGCATCGGAGTAGCTGTTTGAGGTTGATGTTTCAAAAACTCCATCAGAGGCATACTCGTTTTTCCGTTTTTCCTTCCTAATAGTGTCTATTGCTGCATGATATGCCGAAGTAAACAAGTATGATTTAGCTTTATCAAATTCAACTTCTTTATGTCGTACCCAAAGCCTTTCAAAACAATCTTGGACAATATCCATGGCCAAGTCGGTATCCTTTAGCATTTTCAGTGCAAACCGATAAATGCCATCGGAGTATAAATCAACGCATTGGTTATATTCACTAGCGGTCATAAACCGTTACTATTATCGAAATTCTAAAAGTATGACGCCCCAACAAAACAAAAGTTACACCAAAAATTACAAAATGTTCTTTTTTTAGTGTTTCCTTTTCTAAAACGATGACTACCTTTGTAGTCAAAGTGTTAAAAGATGGATAAAAAGATAAATGTTCTGCTCATAGGTTCTGGCGGTAGAGAAAACGCTCTAGCCCTAAAAATTTCGCAAAGCAAGTTACTTAATAAACTATTTATTGCACCTGGAAACCCAGGAACCTCAGAACTTGGCGAAAACGTCAACCTAAACCCTTTGAATTTTGACGAAATTAAAAATTTCTGCCTAGAAAAAGAGATTGGTTTACTCGTGGTAGGCCCTGAAGAGCCACTGGTGAAAGGGCTGCACGATGCGTTTATAACCGACAGCAAGGTCAGCCATATTCCTGTTATAGGACCACAGCAAAGGGGAGCCATGCTTGAAGGAAGCAAGGATTTTGCCAAAGCCTTTATGAGCAAACATGGCATACTAACAGCACGATATGCAACTTTTACACACGACAGCTTTGAGGAAGCCACAACCTTCCTTAAAGAGATGGAACCACCCTATGTACTAAAGGCCGATGGATTGGCTGCTGGGAAAGGTGTTGTAATTCTAAATTCATACGATGAGGCGTGCCAAACACTTCAGGAGTTCTTTGCTGGCAAGTTTGGCGAGGCAAGCCAGAAAGTAGTGATTGAAGAATATCTATGTGGAATAGAACTTTCGGTTTTCGTTCTAACCGATGGCAATTCATATGTAGTTCTCCCCGAAGCAAAAGATTATAAACGAATTGGCGAAGGCGACACCGGTCCTAATACTGGAGGCATGGGAGCTGTATCACCTGTACCTTTTGCCTCGGCCGAATTTATGGAAAAGGTTGAAAACCGAATAATAAAACCAACTGTTTCGGGCCTAAAAGCCGACGGAATTCCTTATAAAGGATTTATCTTTATTGGACTAATGAATGTGAACGGAAATCCATATGTAATTGAGTACAACGTTCGTATGGGCGACCCCGAAACAGAGGTGGTTATGCCTCGAATTAAATCGGACTTACTTGAAATGCTAATGGCTTGTGCCAATGAAAATCTATCAAACTATAAAATCGACATCAACCCAAACACAGCCACAACGGTTATTGTGGTGTCGGGTGGTTATCCTGGAACATACGAAAAAGGGAAAGAGATAACGCTTCCGAACAACCTACCAGAAAATAGCATACTTTACCACGCAGGTACTGCAATTAGGGATAATAAGCTAGTTACCTCAGGGGGTAGAGTTTTTGCCTGCACAGCATTAGGAGCAAATATGGACGAAGCGCTTAAAAAATCCTATGAGCTGGCCGAAGGCGTCGGCTTTGATAAGAAATATTTTAGGCGCGATATTGGTAAAGATTTGAAATTATACCAAAACAGGTAGTACATGCTATTAAAAAGTATTCAACGTAACTCATTTGGAGTAATTTTTTTAGTTCTTATTGCCATTGGTTTAGTTTGGACAAACACATTGCTAGGCAATTTTCCTACCTATCGTTTTCTGTTCGATAGCTTCCCAATGCCACTTTACAAACCCATTTCCGACTTTTTTGGGAAGCATCAGCTTTGGTCAAATTTACTATCACTTTTTCTTTTTCTTATTTCTGGCTTTTATCTTTTAAACCTAAACACCAAGCATATCATTACAAAATCGCGTAACTATTTTCCATTGATTTTTTTCTTATTCTTTTCTGCAGCATTTATTCCGATACAAAGGCTAAACCCAGGTATTTTTACCTTACTCTTTATTCTTCTTAGCATCGATCACCTGCTATCAATCTATCAGAAGCAAAATGCTCTTGATAACATTTTCCGAGCAGGTTTGTCGATTGGCATAGCAACGCTTTTTTACCCATCCGCTGTAGTAGTCGCCGTTTGGGCAGTAATTGCACTGTTGGTACTAAGAGCATTTAGGCCTAGAGAAATGTTTGTACTTTTTGTTTCCTTTACAGTTCCCTGGCTGCTATACATGAGCTATCTATTTATCATTAATGATGATATTTGGGCACCCTACCACACACTAATAGTAAACCTTTTCACCGAACAAAAAAGTGATGTCGACCAGCTACTACCCATCCTATTCTTTAGCTTTATGGCAATTACCCTTTTGGTTTCAATTCTTAATGTATTTCCAAGGCTTACCTTTCAAAAAATTGTTATCCGACGTTACTTTTCAGTTCTACTTTATTTAATGCTTATCGGGGTAGCATCATTTTTATTGATACCTGGCATAACCTACGATTTCTTTTACATTATTTCCATTCCAACGGCATACATACTATCATCTTATTTTAACGAGGCTAAATCGAACTTTTGGAATGAGCTGCTACTCTGGTTACCTATACTTGGTGCAGTACTAATTCAAATCATACTAATCATTTAAATCACCTTAAATTGAAATACGCCATTATTGACATAGAAACATCAGGCGGTAGCTGGCAACGTGACCGAATAACTGAAATCGCAATTTACATTCACGATGGTAATCAAATAACCAATGAATTTACATCGCTAGTTAACCCTGAGACATCTATTCCATACTACATTACAAAGCTTACTGGAATAACAAATGAAATGGTGGCAGATGCTCCAAAATTCTACGAAATTGCTCGCGATGTTGTGCTTCTTACTGAGGGATGCACCTTTGTCGCCCATAATGCGCCATTCGATTACCGATTTATACAAGCGGAATTCAAGCGCTTAGGCTACGATTATCATCGAAATGTTTTATGTACCGTAAAGCTTAGCAGAAAAGCATTTCCAGGCCACAAATCTTATAGCCTTGGAAACATTTGCAGCAACCTCGGAATTGAAATTGAGAGCAGGCACCGTGCTGCTGGCGATGCACTGGCTACCGTTAAGCTTTTTGAAAGAATCCTTAACGAGACTAACCTATTAATTGATTAACTTACAAGCAATAGCAAAATTTAAATGAGAATACTTGGTAATATAATATGGCTTATTTTTGGTGGAATAGTCATTGCCCTTGAATATTTTATCTCAAGTTTTATTCTGATAATCACCATTATAGGAATACCTTTTGGCTTACAGACATTAAAACTTGGGATACTAGCGCTTTGGCCTTTTGGCACTGAGATAAAATCAAACCCCAGCTCCACAGGTTGCCTTTCTACCATCATGAATATTTTATGGATTCTGGTAGGAGGTATATGGATTAGCTTATCGCATTTGCTTTTTGGTATTTTACTGGCAATAACAATTATTGGCATTCCCTTTGCCAAACAGCATTTTAAGTTAGCCAGCTTGGCCCTTACTCCTTTTGGGAAGGTACCTGTTTAATAGTTTAAGCAGCTAGCAATGCCAGCAGCTTAACCTTGCATTTCATTAAGCATTTTTATTTCCTTTGGCCAAAGCGAATCGTCGGGAGTTTCAAGTATTAAAGGAATTCCATCGAATCGAGAATCGGACATGATTAGCTGGAAAGGTTCTAGGCCTAACGTTCCTTTTCCTAAATTCTCGTGCCTATCGACTCTGCTACCCAAATCCTTCTTAGAGTCGTTTAGGTGCATTCCCTTTAAATATTTAAAGCCAATGACCTTATCGAAATGCAAAAAAGTTTTTTCAAAAGCTTCGGGAGTCGATATATCGTAACCTGCAGCAAATGCATGGCAAGTGTCAATACAAACGCCAACACGCGATTTATCCTCAACAAGGTCGATTATAAATGCAATTTGCTCAAAGGTAAAACCAAGGTTACTACCCTGCCCCGCTGTATTTTCAATCACTGCAGTAACACCTTGAGTGCGCTCTAGTGCCATGTTAATTGATTCGGCAATTAGCTTTAAACACTCTTCCTCTGAAATCTTCTTTAAGTGACTGCCAGGATGGAAGTTTAACCTATCGAGGCTAAGCTGCTGGCAGCGAAGCATCTCATCAAAGAAAGCATTACGCGATTTTTCTAATGCTTCCTTGTCAGGATTCCCTAGATTTATCAAATAGCTATCGTGAGGTAGTATTTGTGCGGGTGTGTACCCGAACTCATCGCAATTCTTTTTAAAAGCATCAATACTTTTACCAGTCAAAGGTGGAGCCACCCACTGACGCTGATTCTTGGTAAACAGGGCAAAACCTGTTGCACCAATTTTACTCGCATTTAGGGGTGCATTCTCAACACCACCTGCTGCGCTAACATGTGCACCAATAAACTTCATCGCTCTATCAATTGAAAAAAGTAAACTAATTCTGTAAATTTACATAATTAACAAAGAGTTTGCCCCATCGTTCACTATATTTGTAAAAATAATGCCTCATATGGAAAACATAACTGGAAAATGGACATTTAACGAAGAGTTTGAATGTGGTACCGATAAAGGATTTGCCTACCTTGAACAAAATGGAGAAAGAGTGGTTGGATACTTAGAATATGAGGAGTGCATCGAGGATGAATCCCCATTTATGGTTCGGCAGATGGTTGAAGGAACAATAAAAGGGAACAAGATATACTTAAAAGGTGTAGAGGTGCTATCGCCCGAAGGAGAGCCGTTACCCAACTATAATCTCGATACTCTTGAAGGCACTTATACTCATGAGAAAAAAATTGTTGGACACAGCTACGATTCCGAAGATATTTGTGGCGTTTTTGTAATGAGTCGAGAGGAATAATTAAGGTTTAACAACTAAAAACGAATTAAGAAATTCTTGAATAAGAATCAGTTTGGTAGCTATCAATACATACAAATTAAACAATTATTAATTACATGCCAAAGATACGACTAACAAAGGAGTTCCGTTTTGAGATGGCACATGCGCTTGAAGGTTACGATGGACTTTGTAAGCACATGCATGGTCACTCATATATTTTCACCGTAACTATTATTGGGGAACCAATAAATACCCCTGGCCATCCAAAACTTGGAATGGTTATGGATTTTGGGGAGCTTAAACGTATTGTTAATCCGCTTATTGTTGACCGCTTTGACCATGCAGTTGCAGTTATGGCCAATACCCCCACTCACAAAAAGCTAATAGAGGTTGGTTTTAATAGAATTGAGGCATTGCCTTTCCAACCCACATGCGAAAATCTTATTTACTACTTTGCGGAAATTATATCAAGCAAGCTACCCGATTCGGTAAAGCTACATCATCTTAAACTGAATGAAACTGCCACCTCATATGCAGAGTGGTATGCTTCCGACAACAACGATTAGTGTAACGTTAAACAATTAGGATTCATGAAAAAACGCCTGCTACTCCTCGATGCCTACGCCCTTATATACAGAGCTTACTATGCTTTTATTAATCGGCCCATGCGAAATAGCAAGGGGCTAAATACTTCGGCCATTTATGGTTTTATTCGGGCTACGCTCGATGCCATAAAGAAATTTGAACCAACCCATGTGGCAGTAGCGTTTGATGTATCAGGAAAAACATTCCGAAACGACATTTATCCCGAATATAAAGCACAGCGAGAGGAAACACCCGAAGATATTAAAACTTCGGTTCCGATAATTAAAAACCTACTTGAAGCATTTAACATTCCAATTATTGAGAAAGAAGGTTTTGAAGCCGATGATATTATTGGCACGATTGCAACAAAGGCAAATCCCGATGAGTTTGAGGTGATAATGATGACACCCGACAAGGATTACGGCCAGCTCCTTCGTGATAACGTAATAATGGCTAAACCTGCTCGCAGCGGTAACGATATGGAAATAGTTACCGCAAAAGAGTTTTGTGAAAAGTATGACATACAAAAACCCGAACAATTTATTGATATCCTTGCATTGTGGGGAGATGTTTCTGATAATATCAAAGGTGTAAACAAGGTTGGGGAGAAAACTGCGGCCAAGCTAATCTCGCAATATGGCAGTATCGACAACTTACTCCAGAATATAGATAAGTTAAGCCCCTCGCAGAAAAAGAATTTTGAAGAGGCCCGCGACCTAATCCCACTTAACAAGAAACTGGTGAGTATAGTTACCGATATCGACTTAAAATTAGATATTGATAACGACTTAAAGGTTAGTCCACCCAAAACCGAAGAGCTAATTCCTCTGCTGGAAGAACTTGAATTTAGAACGCTACTAAAAGAGTTTGGAGCATCAAAGAGAAAAGAGCAAGGCCAATACGTTCAGGGCTCACTCTTTGACATGCCAGCAAATAAACCCGAAAGACCAACCTTCAACCTTAAAACCATTGATGACTTTGATGTAGACTATCGCATAGCAAAGAGCAGAGATGACCGCGCAAAGCTCATCGATGAGCTTAAACAATGCCAAGAGTTTGCATTTGACACCGAAACAACTGGGCTCGACCCAATCTCGGCTGAACTTGTAGGCCTATCGTTTGCTATTAAGACCAATAAAGCATGGTGGGTATCAGTACCCAAAAATCAGGACGAGGCAAAAAGCATCGTTCAGGAGTTTGCAGAGGTTTTTGCCAACCACAACATTGGTAAAATTGGACAAAACATTAAGTTCGACATGCAGGTTCTACTCAATTATGACATCGAAATAAAAGGGAAGCTTTTTGATACCATGCTTGCCCACTACCTGCTGGAACCCGATGCAAGGCATAATCTCGATTACCTTTCGGAAATCTACTTAAACTATAAACCCATTAGCATTGAGGAGCTAATTGGCAAAAAGGGGAAATCGCAAGGCAATATGCGTAACGTTGACCCTGAACTAATAACCCGTTATGCCTGCGAGGACGCCGATTTAGCCTATCAGCTTAAACAGGTACTTTTTGAAAAATTACAGGGACAAGGCCTAACGGAACTTTACTTTAAACTTGAAGAACCGCTAATTGAGGTTCTAACCCACATGGAACGAAATGGCGTTACTCTCGATTCCCAAAGCCTTAAGGAGTATGGTGAAATGCTCTCAAAGCAGCTGGTAGAGCTAGAGAAAGAAATTAGAAATATGGCTGGCGTCCCCGATTTGAATATCTCATCGCCAAAACAGCTCGGTGAGGTGCTTTTTGATAAGCTAAAAATTGCTACTGATGCCAAGCTAACCAAAACAAAACAGTATTCAACAAACGAGGAAGAACTTCAAAAATATATCGACAAGCACCCTATTGTTTCAAAAATTTTAGAATTTAGGGGGATTAAAAAACTTCTATCAACATATATAGAGACCCTACCCTTACTTGTAAACAAGAAAACTGGAAAAATTCACACCTCGTTTAACCAGGCAGTTGCCTCCACCGGTCGATTAAGTTCAAATAATCCGAATCTTCAAAACATTCCGATACGCGATGAAAATGGCCGTGAAATAAGAAAAGCATTTATTCCATCGTCAGAAGAACACCTACTACTATCGGCCGATTACTCTCAAATTGAGCTTCGGCTTATGGCCCACATGAGCAACGACCAAATAATGCTTGAGGCTTTTGAAAAGGGAGAGGATATTCATGCTGCAACTGCGGCAAAAATTTTCAAAGTTCCATTAAATGAGGTTACCCGCGAACAACGCAGCAAGGCCAAAACGGCAAACTTTGGCATGATATACGGCATCTCAGCCTTTGGCCTATCGCAACGGTTAGGCATCTCAAGAACCGAAGCCAAGGAGCTAATTGATGGCTACTTTGATACCTATAAGGGAGTTAAGGCCTACATGGACCAGTGTGTTGCAGAGGCCAGGGAACGCGGATTTGTTGAAACGATTTTTGGGCGGAAGCGTTTCCTTCCCGATATAAACTCGAACAATCAGGTTGTGCGAGGTCTTGCTGAACGAAACGCTATAAACGCACCAATTCAGGGCTCGGCTGCCGATATCATTAAGATGGCCATGATTAATGTTCACCGTGAGATTATCAGTAGAAAATTAAAATCAAAAATGATAATCCAGGTTCACGACGAACTCGTATTCGACGTTTATAAACCTGAACTTGATGAGGTAAAAGAAGTAGTAAAAAGGTGCATGGAAGGAGCCGCAAGTTTAAAAGTGCCGTTAGAGGTAGATATGGGAATAGGCAACAACTGGCTTGAAGCTCACTAATCCTGTTTGTCGGCCCAAGGCGATGGATTAACATCAGATCCTACCACATAATCGCCATAACGCTCTTCTATAAGATTTAGAAGATCGTGCACTTCGTCGGGCTCAAGCGTGGTTAAAAGCTTTAAACGAATCTCCTTAAAGTGAGGAAGTCCCTTAAAGTATGATGAAAAATGGCGACGCATTTCTAGCATTCCCGTTTTAAGGCCTTTAAATTTAAGCGACTGCTCAAAATGTTTACGAGCAATATCAACCTTTTCCCGGGTTGTAAGAGGTTTCATCAGTTCGCCTTTTTTAAGGTAATGTTTCACCTCGGCAAAAATCCAAGGACGGCCATAGGTTGCACGGCCAATCATTATTCCATCCACACCATAGCGATCAAACATCTCTTTGGCCTTTTCTGGTCCATCAATATCGCCATTCCCTATTACTGGAATATGCATTCTGGGATTCCTCTTTACTTCGCCAATTAGAGTCCAATCGGCATTACCTTTATAAAGCTGTGCGCGAGTTCGTCCATGAATAGTAATTGCCTTGATTCCAACATCCTGAAGCCGTTCTGCTATCTCAACTATATTTTTACTTTGATCGTCCCAACCCAACCTTGTTTTAACTGTTACAGGTAGATGAGTCGCCTCAACAATTCGCCTAGTCATTTCAACCATTTTGGGTACATCGCGCATCATACCAGATCCTGCACCTCGATTTGCAATTTTTTTTACAGGACAACCAAAATTAATATCGATTACATCGGGATTGGCCTCGGTAGCTATTTTTGCTGCCTCAACCATGCTATCAATTATATGGCCGTATAACTGAATACCTATTGGCCTTTCGTAGTCGAAAATATTAAGTTTTGCTACTGTGCTACCAGCATCTCGGATTAGTCCATCGGCATTAATAAACTCGGTATACATCATATCGGCACCAAAGTGCTTACACATATACCGAAATGATGGATCAGTAACATCCTCCATGGGGGCAAGAAAAACTGGTTTCTCACCTAAATCCAAATCTCCTATCTTCATTTTCAAAACTTTTCGTGGCAAAAATACCAAAAGATAACTTTTAAACCTTTCAAAATATCATAATAAAATTACTTTTGCATAAAATACTAAACACTATGAAATCAGGTCCATTTGAAAACACCTCTCCAATAGCCAAGCTTTTTATCTTGGGAATTCTTATAATAGTTTCAGGACTAATCTTTTCAGCATTGGGGCTTTTACTTTCAAGTGTATTATGGGGCGAATCAGGCATCCAAACAGCTTTAGACCTAGTAGGTAACAAAAACATTAATGCCTTAAAACTTTTGCAAATAATGCAAAGCATTGGAATTTTTATTTTGCCTGCAATTGCTGCCGCCTATCTTTTCTCCCCTAATCCATGGAAATTCCTAGGTTTTAATAAAACCAAAGGAACCATAATTGGTAAAACTTTCATCATTGTTTTGGTTTCGTTACCTGCCATTAACCTGCTAGCATCAATTAATGAGCTTTTCCCATTAAGTCAATGGATGATTGACATGGAAGAAAAGGCAGAGCAGCTAACCAAGGCGTTTTTGGTTACAAATAGCTTTGGGGCATTTATGGTGAATATACTTATGGTTGCCATCCTACCAGCCATTGGAGAGGAGTTAGTTTTTCGAGGAATTCTTCAACGAGGATTGATAAAAATAACCAAATCGAAATGGTTTGGAATAATACTAGCAGCTGCACTATTTAGCTTTATTCACTTCCAGTTTAAAGGATTTATACCACGGTTTGCCCTAGGTGTTGCTTTTGGTTATCTTTTAGAGGTTACTGGTAGTTTATGGGTTCCTATAGCAGCTCACTTTTTTAACAATGCCATTGCAACCATTGGTTATATGCTGATGGGAGTTGGTGTTGCTGATGAAAAAATTGAGGATTTCGGCGGATTAGATCAAATTTGGCCTCTTGGCGTTGCAAGTTTGGTAATTGTAATTGTTTTGTTAATCAGCATAAAGAGAGAGCTGATTAAGAATGGAAGAGTGCTAGATATTGGGAATAACTGAATCTAACGATAACCCTTTAAGTTCATTTTTACGATAAACGTAAACCACTCCATAGCTGCTTGCTTTTTCACGACGTTCATCGTCGGGCAGATCCTTAAAATGCTCTTCAACCTCATTCCAAACATCAACAATAATCTCGTCAGCTTTTTTTCTAAGATCGTTAAGTTGAGCAAGCATCCGTTGTGTATTTTGCTGTAGTACTTTTTGATAGTTGTGGGCTTCAACAAACTGATCGTATCTAACTCTTACAACAGCAATTGTAGGGTTTGTAATGGGCTGCATTCCTCTGCGGGTTCTATTCATTTCACCCTCAATAATTTTTTTACCCCATTCAATAAGATCCTTATCGGAATTCAACGATGGTAGCTTTGACTCGTCAATATCCATCCCATACATTTCCCGAACTGCTGGCTGGAGCTCACCCCTTGCAATAGCCATGTTGAGCACCTGTATGAAATGCGATAGATATAGCCTAGCCTTTTTAGCCAACTGTTGATGCTCTTTGCTCCTCTCAACTTGGGTTTCGTAAGCAGCCTTGTAATGTGCAATTGCCTTTTCAAACGAATTTATAAATAGCTCAATCCTTGAAAATGTGGCTTGCGAAAAAGCGAGTTCTTGAGGGTGAGTGCTTTTCCCCTTTTTGTATGCTGTTTTTAGTGCTTTCAGTCGAGCATTATCAGTATTTGGCAATCGGCGATATGGCATAGCAAGAGCATGTATTGTTTTACATTGAATTCTAATATATTACTACCTGCGAATATAAAGTAATATTTATAAAATCCAACACTATTCGCAAATTATTTTTTCTTAACCAATTCTTTGTAAAGATTATGTTGATTTTTTCATTACCAGAAAACTATCATGTAACTTAAAATTCAGCAATACAACATTTTATTGGGGAAGTTAAGAGGAACTAGCCCTCCTGGGCTGGCTTTAATCCATGAACAAAAAAAAACGGCTGCCATTATATGACAACCGTTCATTACTGGTGGAGGTAAGGGGAGTCGAACCCCTGACCTTCCCGATTGCCTTCGGGACGCTCTTGCCTCTCCTGGGCTGGCTTCTAACCATGAACAAAAAAAACGGCCGCCATTTTACGACAACCGTTCATTACTGGTGGAGGTAAGGGGAGTCGAACCCCTGACCTTCCCGATTGCCTTCGGGACGCTCTTGCCTCTCCTGGGCTGGCTTTAATCCTAGAACAAAAAACGGCTGCCATTATATGACAACCGTTCATTACTGGTGGAGGTAAGGGGAGTCGAACCCCTGACCTCTTGCATGCCATGCAAGCGCTCTAGCCAACTGAGCTATACCCCCAACATTTCATCGCACAAAAATAAAAACTTTTTATATTTACAATAAATTTCAGCCCAATTATTTTAACAAGATTTAAAATTCTGCGTATAATCATTGTAATTCAAAGAAAATTTTTATTGCTTTGTAGCTGAAATATTTTTAATGGCTTTGCGTTGTTTAAGTAGAGAAAAACTAACAAAAATATGGAACTAAAGAAAAATCCTAAGGCAGACCTACAAAACAAGAAATTTCTGTTTTTTGAAATAGGTTTAGCATTGTCGCTAGCAATAGTTTTGTTGGCCTTTGAATGGACAACATCCAACTCTGTTAAGGTTGAGTTAGCAATGACTCAGGGTGAGAAGATTGAGCAAGAGATAATTCCTATCACCAAGCAAGATGAGGTTAAACCACCTGAACCTCCAAAACAGGTAACTGTTTCTGACGTTATTAAGGTTGTTGAAGATAACGTTGACATTGAAGATAATTCGGACATTTTTGATACAGAGTTTTCCGAAGACAAAGCAGTTACTGTAATGGAATTTCAGGATGATGAAGAAGAGGAAGAGGAGCAAATTCCTTTTGTAACTGTAGAAGAGATGCCAACCTTCCAGGGTGGCGACATTAACAACTTCCGCATCTGGGTTCAAAAGAACCTCAAATATCCTGACATTGCTGCAGAAAACGGAATTCAGGGCCGTGTTATTATCAACTTTGTTGTTGAGCCATCAGGAAAAGTTTCTAATGTAAAGGTTTTAAGAGGCGTTGACCCATCACTCGACAAAGAAGCAGTTCGTGTTGTATCTATGTCACCAAAATGGAAGCCAGGTATGCAGCGTGGTAAAGCTGTTCGCGTGCAGTATACAATTCCTATCATCTTTGTATTGCAATAATTTTCTTTAGCTTGATGAATATACATTGCCCCACCGATTTGGTGGGGCTTTTTTTTAAAAAAAAATGTAATAAGTAACACCCTATAAGCGTTATAATTATAGAACAATTAAATCCTTTAGTTATGCAATCAAAAAAGAATAAAAAAGCAGACTTGGAAAGCAAACGCCCTCTATTTTTTGAAATAGGCATGGCATCAGCAATTTTGTTTGCTCTCCTAGCCTTTGAATGGACTACAACCAATACCATTCAAATTGATTTAGCTAAAGCTCCTAGCACTATCATTGAGCAAGGATTAATTCCAATAACAAAACATGAAGAAATCAGGAAACCCGAACCTCCCAAACAGGTAAAATTTTCTGATGAGATTAAAGTTGTTGATAACAATATCGAGATTGAAGATAATCCCGATATTTTTGACTCGGAGTTTTTCGAAGACAAAGCCGTTTCAATTATTAAATTTAGCGAGAATGAAACTGAAGAGGATGAACCATTTCAAAAGGTAGAAATAATGCCAACCTTTATGGGCGGCGATGTAAATTATTTTAGATCGAAATATGTTTTACCTAATATTCACTATCCCGAAATTGCAGCTGCAAATGGGATTTCAGGAAATGTAATCGTTGAATTTGTAATTGAACGCGATGGTAGCGTTTCCAACGTAAAAGTTTTGAATAGAATAGATGAAAGCCTAGCAAATGAGGCTATCCGAGTTGTTTCCAATTCACCAAAATGGGAACCAGGTGTAAATAATGGTGTTTACGTACGAGTTAAATTCATAATTCCTATTAAATTTGTGCTCAACTAGCTATAACATTTTTATGGCTTTTACGTTAAAGAAACCCTGATTTTTCAGGGTTTTTTATTGATTTATTAGCATGATAAACCCAATATCGACAGCAAAAAGACAGGAGAAGGCAGTTTTAGTAGGTGTTATATTTCCCTATCAAAACGAGCAGGAGATAACAGATTATTTGGATGAGCTAGAGTTTCTTGCCGAAACCGCAGGGGCAAAAACTCTTCGACGTTTTGTTCAAAAACTTGATGAACCTAACCCAAGAACTTTTATTGGTCGGGGAAAGGTACTTGAAATTTATTCGTTTATTGAAGAGCACGATGTTGATACGGTAATTTTTGATGATGAGCTAACCCCTACTCAACTCAGGAACCTTGAGCATGAGCTCAAACGCAAGGTTCTTGACCGAACGAATCTTATACTTGATGTTTTTGCTCAACGAGCTAAAACAGCCTATGCAAAAACTCAAGTAGAACTTGCGCAATATGAGTTTATGCTCCCCCGATTAAAACGAATGTGGACTCACCTTGAGCGCCAACGAGGAGGGATTGGATTAAGAGGTCCTGGTGAACGCGAAATTGAAACCGACCGAAGAATAATTCGCGACCGCATATCCAAGCTTAAGGAGGAGCTAAAAAAAATTGACCGGCAAATGGCCACCCAGCGAAAAAATCGCGGAAGTGTAGTTCGTGTGGCACTTGTTGGCTACACCAATGTAGGTAAGTCAACCATAATGAACCTTTTAAGCAAATCGGATGTGTTCGCCGAAAATAAACTCTTTGCCACACTCGACACAACCGTACGTAAGGTTGTTGTTGGTAATCTTCCCTTCCTTCTTTCCGATACGGTTGGTTTTATTCGTAAGCTTCCACACCAGCTGGTTGAATCGTTCAAATCAACACTCGATGAGGTTAGGGAATCGGACCTGCTTTTACATGTGGTTGATATCTCGCATCCTAATTTTGAGGAGCAAATCAATATTGTAAATCAAACCTTACAAGAAATTGGGGGAGCCAACAAGCCAACAATTCTTGTTTTTAATAAGATTGATGCTTACACTTGGCATGAAAAGGACAAGGAGGACCTTACTCCAAAAACTTCGGAGAACATCAGCCTTGAGGAGTTAAAGCGCACATGGATAAGTAAAAAAGGAACTCATACCATTTTCATCTCTGCCAAGCAGAAAATCAATATCGATGTGTTCCGTTCACTTTTATACAAGATGGTTAGGGAAATTCACGTAACCCGTTATCCTTACGATAATTTCCTATACCCTGATATTACTGAAGCCAACCTTTAGAATTCAAATACTCAGCGATTTGTACGGCATTGGTTGCTGCCCCTTTGCGAAGATTATCGGCTACAACCCAAAGGTTAAGACTTCGCGGTTGTGAGTCGTCGCGTCGAATTCTACCTACAAATACCTCATCTTTGCCTTCGGCAAAGCGGGGCATAGGATAATGATTTGTTGCTGGCTCATCCTGTACAACTATTCCTGGCGATTTGCTTAGTACCTCTACTACATCCTTAATATCAAAATCGTTTTCAAACTCCACATTAACCGATTCCGAATGACCTCCAATAACAGGTACACGAACAACAGTAGGAGAAACCATGATTTTTTGGTCGCCAATAATTTTCCTTGTCTCGTCTATCAATTTTTGCTCTTCGGTAGTATAACCACTTTCAAGAAATGTTCCTCCATGAGGCAAGCAGTTCAAATCAATTGGATGTGGATAAACCATATCGGCCTCTTCACCTTTTCGCTCAGCAAATAGCTGGTTTACAGCCTTAACTCCTGTTCCTGTAACCGATTGGTAAGTTGATATAACGATACGTTTAATTCGATATTTTAAATGCAATGGATTAATAGCAACAACAAGCTGGATAGTTGAGCAGTTTGGATTGGCAATAATTTTGTGTTCTGGCTTTAATACATGGGCATTTACCTCGGGAACAACAAGAGGAATCTCGGGATACATTCGCCAACACGATGAGTTATCGATTACCGTGGTGCCCACTTCGGCAAATCTGGGTGCCCACTCCTTAGATGCCGTTGAACCAGCAGAAAAAATTGCAACGGAAGGTTTTCGTTTAACCGCCTCGGCTACCGAACATACTTTTACATCCTTTCCCTTAAATTTAACTGTTTTCCCTACCGATTTTTCAGATGCTGCTGGGATAAGCTCATCAACCGGAAAATTTCGCTCTTCCAAAACACGAAGCATAACACTTCCTACAAGGCCTGTCGCCCCGACTACTGCTACTCTCATAAATAAACTATTTTACAGGTGGTTATTAGATTTTTTTGTAAATTATGCTTGCAAAACTAAACATTAGTTTAAATGCAACGAAACTTATTGCTGGTTTTAACACTATTTGCACAGCTAGGAGTAGCACAGCAGGTAGTAAAGTATGACTTTGAAACTAGCAACCTTTCGGAATGGACACAAAAACCCGATAATCACTGGGGTATAAGCAGTAGTAGCGCAATTTCGGGAACCAGCTCACTTAAACACACATACGATAATAATATTTCGGCTACCGATACAATCATAAAACCACTTCCTGCATGGGATATTGACAAGGGTGATATTACCTGGCGATTTCTTATTAGACATGGCTACGACCCATCATCATCAAATAGCTGGTGGTTTTACCTGATGTGCGACGATAAGCTCAGCACAGCAAACGAATCGGGATATGCTGTAGGTGTTAACCTAACAGGAAGCGATGACCTGCTAAAACTTTGGAGAATAGAAAATGGCGTTCCTCAAGAAATACTTTCATCAACCCTGAACTGGCAAACACAAGTGGGCACCGGAAATGCTGCTGCTATTGAGGTTGTACGAACCTCGGATGGAAACTTTACTCTTAGAGCATCGGAATCGGGAAGCTTTTTCTCACTTTCCGACTATGGCAACATTACCGATAACACCTACAAAGGCTTCAGCCTTTTTGGCGTGGGTTACCGGTACTCTTCGGCTCAGGATATGAAGCTGTGGATAGATGATATTAGCTTTATTTACCAGCCCATCAACCCTAACGATAGAACTACAATTGTTGCTGAACCCTTACAGCAAATACCTTCAGCCGATATTCCCTCAACCTCAACATCTGATGAGAATGGTGTTGATGTTTTAACCTTTCTAATTTCTGATGATGGTTCTGGAGATAATCTACCAACCTACGTTCAAAAAATTCTCATTAAAAATCCATATCCAGATAGCATTTTGTGGAGTAATCTAATTGGTGGAGTTACACTAAAAAAAGATGGCCAGCTAATTTCAATTCTCTCGGCAAGTATTAGCAATGAACAAATAACCCTAGAGGTTGATAGTGCGCTTGCGACCATTCCCGATGGTCAAACCGCTGCATTCACTTTCGGTATTTATCTAAAAGAGAGCAACATTCCTGATAATACCAAGCTAATATTTGAGGTTGACTCCCAAAACCATGGCTTTTTGTCAAGCCTTTTTGGTTCGGGCTTTGCCCAATCGTTTCCGTCTAAAATCCAATCTAATCCGTTTACTATTAGAGTAAATGCCTCGCAAGCTCATTTTCAAAATATTTCACCTATAGCAATATTAGGAAAACCGTTTAGCCTTGAATTAGTTGCTACCGACGATTATGGTAGTATTGATTCCGATTATAATGGCCAAATCTCGTTAAGCTTGGCCGAAGGAAATGGCACCTTAACTTCAGTAAATGGTTTAACTCAAAATGCAATCAATGGAATTGCACACTGGGACAGCCTTTATTACAACAGACATGAAACCATACGCATTAAAGCAGAGGGTAACGACATAGGCCAAACAATCAGCGAAGAAATATTAATTTCATACGATACAACATCATTCGCATCAACACCAGGAGTTCAAGTTGGAGCATTCATAATTAGTTCTTTAGCCGATAAACCAGAAGATGCGAAGGAGATAATTCGATTTAAAATAGTCGATACAGGAACCGATGGGGTTGCTACCTATCTTAAAAAGATAGTTCTGAATAAAACCAGTAGTTCCACTTGTTCATCGCTTTTAAAAACCATCGAAGGCGTACTGGTAAAAGATGGCTCAACCTATATTGCAACATCAAATATCGATATAAAAACTTCAAGCATCGAGATTGACTTTCCGCTTGGAGCATTCACAATAGCCGATGGGCAAGCAAAGGAGCTAAGCATTTACATCTACCTAAAAAACAGTGGAATAAACGATAATCAAACCATTCAGCTTTACATCGATAAGTTAAACCCTGAGTTTGAAGCCTACGACACTGGAACGCAATTTTCTAAATCCTTTCCAAACAATATAAATTCTGCTATTTCAAGTATCGATGTAGCTGCATCGAGGTTGATAATTTCCGATGCTCCAAAGCGGATTGGTGTTAAGGAATATTTTACGGTTAAGATAAGTTCAACCGACCAAAATGGTAACCAGGATGTCGACTTTAATGGAGATGCTGAGCTAATGCTTGCATCGGGAGATGGTGAGCTCAATGTTCTATCGGATAATCCATGCATAGTTGAGAATGGCATTGGCCAATTCCAGGCAAACTACTCAAAACCAGGAACATTCACATTACTTGCTCGTAACACTGAGTTAAACGATGCCATTTCGGAAGCGATTACCTGTGCAGATGCTGATGGTGTTGTCCTTCCTTTGATTCAACCAACCGATACGGTGATTTTAACACCCAACAACAGCTATGTAGCCGCTGCACAGGAGGTAATCCGTTTTAAAATTAAAGACCTTGGTAGCACCGATAGTCTGCCATTATTCCTTAGGCGTATCAAGCTGCTTGCATTTAACCCTACAAATCTCCCAACTCTCAGCAGAATGGTGCAAGGCTTTGTTTTAGAGAAAGATGGAAATTCTATCAATCCTAGTTCATTCACATTCAGCAGCAATACTCTTCAAATTGATTTTGACGAAGGCACCGTGCATATAAGCGATAACGATTCTGCAAATTTTATTTTGAAAGTATATCTAAACGACCGAGAAGTGGTTGATGCATTTCAATTTCAGTTTTACATCCCTAACAATAATCACGGTTGGATTACATTTGATAATGGCACTGCATTTAGCACAACATTCCCGTCAACCATTTTTGGTCGTCCATGTAGGACTGAGGTAAAAGCCGATAGGCTCAAGTTTGCAGAACAGCCTTTTGCAGTCGCTCCGAACGAAACTTTCAATGTTAGTGTTATGGCATGCGATTCAAGAGGTAATATCGACAAAGAGTATCAAGGCTATACATCGCTTGAGATTTATAATGGCACAGGCAGCTTAAATGTTGACCCTATTCTAGAGCCCCTTAACAACGGGATTGCCACTTGGAATAATGCTGAGCTAACATCAGTTGGCAAATATAGGCTTAAAGCCTACTTTGGATGGCTAACCGACGCCATTTCAGATAACATTTACTGCGGCTATAACCATGTGTGCGAAATAAATGAAGGATTTGAAAATGCACCACCTAGCTGGCAAGGAATGGATGATTGGTTGATATCAAGGATTGTAACATTAGATGGTGAGTTCTCGCTTGCACATGCTGGAAACGCAAATGCAAAACAATCTGTGTTAAGCATTCCTATTTCATCGCCAAAAGGGAAAGCAGCAGAATGGAGCATTACTATTCGAAATGGTGATTGGGACCCATCGTCGGAAAACTATTTTTACCTGGCATTCATATCATCGCATGAGAATTCCATGGACAATGATGCCGAGGGCTATGCCGTAGGCATAAATCCCTCAAGTGGAAACGATTATATATCGATATGGCGCTTTGACAATGGAACAAGAACACCTCTAATCCAATCAAAGTACGATTGGAACGAAAATGATGAGGTAAAGCTAACCATAACACTATCGCCTGATGGTACAATAAAACTATGGTATACACCAAAATCCACTGGCATTAAATCATTTGGTGGTGAAGCTAAAATTACTGTCCCTACGGCAAGCTTCACGTCGTTTGTTTTTGCCTTTACAGAGAACAGAGCAGGTGAGCTTTGGATTGATGATATAAGGTTTTGCACAACCGATTTTCCACCAGCTATTGAAAGCGCAAAGGTTCAGAATCTAAACACAGTAAAGGTTAGCTTTTCGAAACCAGTAACCGAGCAATCGGCGGCAAATATTAAGAACTACAACATAATATCAAGCAGCAACAAAATCATTGAAATACAAAATATTAAGATTGATGACCAAGAAACAGTAACGCTACAGACAGAAAAGTTACCCTTTGAGAAGTTTAAACTTTATGTTGATAATATTGCTGACACAAATGGTTATAGCTTAGCCGATAGCATTGAGTTTGGGCTAACAGCCGAAGGTAATTTTGGGCGCTTGGTTTTTAACGAAATCATGGCCAACCCCACCCCATCAAACGGTTTGCCTGAATACGAATATGTTGAGCTTTACAATCCAGGAGAAGATAGTGTCCTTACTTCGGAATGGAAGCTCACTCTCAATGACAAAAAAGTAACCCTTCCAGCCGATACCATACCTCCAAACTCATATGCCCTTATTGGGTGTACCTCGGCCATGAGTAGCTATAGCCAATTTGGTAAAACAATTCCTGTTGCCTCATTTCCCAGCCTTTTAAACGATGGGATGCTGCTTAAACTATTCGACCCCAATGGCAACCTGATTGCCTTTGCAAACTATACAAAGGATTGGTATAACGATTCAACCAGGAACTCTGGTGGTTACTCAATGGAATGCATCGATTACACAAACCTTGCCGAGGGCAAAAACAACTGGAAGGCAAGCATTTCAACAAATGGCGGAACACCTTGCAACCAAAACTCGGTAGCAGGTGCTAATCCCGACATAACCCCGCCCAAACTTGAATACCTCAGCGTTTTAGATAACCAAACCTTATCACTTTCATTTAGCGAGGCCATGGATAGCCTTTCGGCAACACTTAAGGAGAACTATAGCACAAACCTAAAAATCGATTTTATTAAGCCAGCAGGGCTATTCAATCAGGCAATAATCTCATTTAGTGAGCCCATACTGCCAAATCAGGTTTACGACATCACCATAAGTGGAGTAATGGATTTTTCGGGGAATAGCCTTGCAGATACTTTAATCCGATTTGGTTTACTCCAAATCCCAGAGTTAGGAGATTTGGTAATAAATGAAATCCTTTTTAATCCTTATGTTGGTGGAACCGACTTTGTAGAAGTGTTCAATAATTCTGACAAAACTATTGATTTATCTCAGGTAATGCTGGCCAATAGGGATGAAGAAAGTTTTGAGATTAAAGAGAACTTCCCTGCATCCGATAAACCATTTCTGCTATTCCCACAGGAATTTGGAGTAATCACTTTAAATCCATCGCTTGTAAAACGGTTTTATACCTGCCAAAATCCGTCGGCATTTATTCAGGTTGATAGGATGGCAAGCTTCAACAACGACAAAGGTTACGTTGTACTACTCAACTCTAACAACTTGGTTATTGATGAGCTAAGATACTCCGAAACGATGCACAACGAGCTTTTAAACGATGTAAAAGGAGTATCGCTTGAGCGTATTAATCCAAACCTATCCACAAATGATGTTGGCACATGGCATTCGGCTGCCCAGGCAGCCGGATTTGCCACCCCTACTTACAAGAACTCGCAGTTTACCGAGTTAACCGAAAGTAAAAGTAAATTCACCCTAACACCTAAAATATTTTCGCCCGATGGCGATGGACATGATGATTATCTTATCATAAGATACAACCTACCCGAACCTGGATATGTAGCAAATATTAGAATTTTCACTGCAAACGGTGTTGAGATATATAGACTTGCCAATAACCTAACACTAGGAACAGCAAGTCAACTGAAATGGGATGGCGTTGACTCACAACACAGAAGAGTTGATTCTGGAATCTATATCATCTTTTTTGAATATTTCAACCTTAAAGGTGAAGTACATCGCGAGAAGAGCACTTGCGTTGTTGGATACAAATAAGTTTGCTATTGTTGCAAAAATTGGCTTAACTTTATAAAAAAATACTCACCATGGAAAGCTATATAAAAACACCCCAAAGCACTATACGATATAGAATAAGCGGAAGTGGTCCTGCAATTGTTTTATTACATGGCTATCTTGAAGACCTAACAATATGGGACGAGCTAACGGTAGAGCTGGAAAACGACCACACTGTTCTAAGTATCGACCTTCCAGGACATGGAAAATCGGATTGTAACATGGATACCATCAGTATGGATTTTATGGCCGATGCTGTAAGGGCTGTAATGCATTACGAACAAATTGATAAAACATTCCTTTTAGGGCACTCAATGGGAGGATATGTTAGCCTTGCGTTTTCCGAGCGGTATCCAAACACCTTAACGGGACTATGTCTTTTACACTCAACACCAAATGCCGATACTGAGGAAAAGCGTGCAGCCCGCATGGCCGATATACAGCTTGTTAAAGAGGGCAAAAAGGAGCAGATTGTTCAAAGCAGCATACCCCGTTTATTTGCAAACCAAAACCTCGAAAAATTCTCAGGAGAGATAGAGCATATAAAAACAATAGCAAGGAGCACAAGCGATTCTGGCATTATTGGAGTTTTAAATGGAATGGCCCAACGCCCCGACCGTAACCAGGTGTTAGCCCAGGCAAAATACCCTGTAAATATGATTTTTGGGAAGTTCGATAATCTCATTCCTATGGAGGTTGTTCAGCTTCTACAAGAAAGGCATAAAAAAGCCCGAACCGTTATTCTTAACAATTCGGGCCATATGGGATTTATCGAAGAGCCTGATAATACAGCAAAGGCAATCAGGAGTATCCTATCGTAAAGGTAATTCTAAAGTTAAAGGATCGCAGCTGGTTTTCTCACACACCTCAATTGCCTTAAGTAAGGTTTCGTCGATATATCGAATGTAAGGATAGAATCCTGAATTATCAATGAAGTTTCGGGCGATAGTTGCCTTAAGCTGAGTTTCGATGATGAGTTTTGATCTCTCAATATCCTTTTGTATGGGATCCACCCCATTATCCTTGGCAAAACGCACAAAATCCTTTATTAGGTTGAACTTTTTGAGGTAGCCATCAACATCTTCAAAAGTTTTGAAATTTCTACTATTAGCTCTATGCTTATCGGCAAAACTGAACGCAAACCGATAAATCAAATTCCTACGCGATACCTGCTGGTAGTATGGTGTAATTCCAGCCGTGTCGAGTGGTACAAAGATATCGGGCATAATACCACCACCACCGTAAACCACTCTGCCACCAGCAGTAAAGTATTTAAGAGAGTCTGCAAACTGAATGCTATCGGCATTTTGGAACTCGCCATGCAGGTAACGATTACCAATCTCGTAGAAATACTCATCGTCGCCAGGTTTGTATGGTTTTTGGATGCTTCGGCCCGAAGGTGTGTAGTACCTGGCTATGGTTAGTCGAAGAGCTGAACCATCGGAAAAGTAAACCTGCTCTTGTACCAAGCCTTTCCCGAACGACCGTCGACCAATAATTAGCCCCCTATCGTTATCCTGAATGGCTCCCGCTAAAATTTCACTTGCCGATGCCGAAAACTCATCGATAAGTACCGTTAAAGGCAAATCCTGGAACAGTCCTTTACCATTAGATATAGCCTCTTCGCGTGGCCTGTTTTTACCCTTGGTATAAACTATCAGGTTCCCTTTCTTTAAAAACTCATTTGCTATGTTTATGGCTGCATCCATATAACCACCACTATTACTCCTTAAGTCAAGGACAAGGCGTTTCATTCCCTTCTCGCTTAACTTTATCATAGCCTCAAGGAACTCCTTATAGGTGGTTTTGGCAAAGGTGTTTATTTTGATATAACCAATATCGGGCGTTGGCATATACGATACATCTACGCTATAGATTGGTATTTTGTCCCTTACGATTTCAAAATCAATTAACTCATCAACACCAGCACGCTTTATGCTAACCGTAACCTTTGTCCCTGTAGGTCCTTTCAAGAGTTTAGGTACACTATCCATGGGAAACTTCACCCCTGCAATATTCCTACCATCAACCCTAACAATTCTATCGCCTGCCAAAATGCCCAGCTTTTCCGAAGGCCCTCCTGGGATAGTGTTTACAACAACTACCGTATCGTTATTCATGTTGAACTGAATTCCAATTCCATCGAAACCTCCTTCGAGTGGCTCATTAACTGTTTGAAGTTGGTCGGCTGGGATGTAAACCGAATGGGGATCGAGATTCTTTAAGATGGCAGGGATTGCTTCTTCAACGAGTGTCTCAACAGATACCGTATCGACGTACTCCTCAGAAATATATCTTATTACGTTCGTCAGCTTATCGGTACGTGGATAAACCAAAAGGTTTGGTTTATCAACCTTACCACCAATCATTAAACCTACCAAAACACCAACCACCAGAACAACTGCTATAACGATGGGATAAATGATATCTCTTTTGCTATTGCTATATCTCATATGCGAAAGTTTTACACAAAATTATTTTCGTAATCAGCTCAAATTAATAATCCTCGATATCTTGAATTTCAACTTTTTGCACCTCAATTCCTGCACGTTTAAGCAGCTCCACGCCATCTAAGTTGTGGTACTCATCGCAGTACACCACCCTGGTAATACCAGCTTGTATGATGAGCTTAGAGCACTCCATACAAGGCGAGGATGTAACATAAAGCGTAGCGCCATCGGAACTATTTCCCGATTTTGCCACCTTAGTAATAGCATTTGCCTCGGCATGTAGCACGTATGGTTTTGTTTTACCGGTTTCATCCTCGCAAATATTCTCAAAGCCTGCAGGTGTTCCGTTGTAACCATCGGAAATAATCATTCGTTCCTTTACAATTAAAGCACCAACCTGTCGGCGCTTGCAGTATGAATTCTTGGCCCATATTTTGGCCATTTGAAGATATCGCATGTCAAACTGCGATTGTTTGGCACCATAGGGATACTTTGACTTTTCCATGAGTTAAAGATAACTAATTGAAAACCTCAATATTTTTACAAGGTCGAAATTTATTAAAAAATAACAGTATTTACTTATCCAGATTTACCAATTACTTACTATTCTTATCAAAAATTTGAAATAGTAAAAAAGAGACAAGAGAAATAGATATCCCAAAAAAGTTAGCATCCAAACCTAAAGGCAATTGGTACTTAAGAATTATTAAGGTTAGTGTTGTAGTTCCTCCAGAAATCATAGCAACAAGAGCAGCGAGCGAAGATGGCCTTTTCAGGAATAATGCACCAATAACAGGAATAAACATCCCAGAAACCATAAAGGCATATGAGTATAGCATTAGCTGAAGGACATTCTGCATATTTATTGCCATTACAATAGCAAACACACCTATGATAAGTGTTGCTATCTGTGAGTAAAGAATGCTCGATTTATTTTTCTTTTTGGTAAGACCTAAAATATCAGTAATCAGGTTTCCCGAAGCAGCCATTAAACAGCTATCGGCAGTAGACATAATAGCAGAAAAGTAAGAAGAGATTAATAGCCCCATTAAACCAACTGGGAAAATATGGGTTAAAAGCAATGGCAACCCAATTTCTTGATCGATATTGCTGCCTGGCGCATATCCAAACTGTGTAAACATTCCTTGATCAAAAGCAATTCTGCCCAATAGCCCAAGCACTGTCCCCATAAACGCCATAACGGGCCATTCAAACAAACCTGCAAAAAACCAGGCTCTTTTTGCAGTTTTTTCATCCCTCGAGGCATAAACTCTTTGGTACAAGGTCATGCCTACAAACCAAATGGGAACAATTGTAATGATCCAGTTTATGAATTGTATTGCCGATATGTTTCTAAAGCTGAGCAAACCTGTTGGCAGATACTCCCTAATTACCTCCATTCCACCAACTTTAATATAACCCAATGGAACACCAATAAATATTAGCCCAACCATTAAAATGATCCACTGTACTGTATCGGTATAAATTACTGCTTTTAAGCCGCCCAATACAGTGTATCCAATAATTACAACACCCATAAGAAGAACAGCCTGGGTAATTGTTAAACTAGGAAGAGTTGCCGAAGCGAGCTTTGCACCTGCAAGAATCTGAGAACTTGTAAATCCAATATAACCAATTAACGAGATAACACCAGCTATTAAAGCAACATGCTTATTGTAGAAAAAGTTAAGCACCTCGGGAAAGCTAAGAAAATGATTTCTTTTGGCAATGGGGTAGATTCTTGGAATTAGAATAACAGCACTAAGCCAGGCACCAATAATCCCAGTGAAGAGCATCCAGCTACCTGAAAGACCTATCATAAAACCCAAACCACCTAATCCTATAGAAAAACCACCTCCTACATCTGTTGCCACAACCGAAAGCCCTATATGAAGCGAAGACATTTTTCGGCTTCCAACATAATAATCGTCGTGTGATTTATTTCTTCTAGAAAAATATACTCCGACTCCAAGCATCGAAATCATGTAGAGGGCAAAAATTCCTATATCGATATAATGCATGATTATGTAAGTTAATAGGTGGTTTTGAGAAATTTCGGTTGGTTAATGGAAGATGGCCTTTCCTTTAGTCCAAAGAAAATTAATGCACGTTTCATCTACGTGCATTAATTAATACCTGGCTAGCTTTGAAAATGCTCTTTAAAACTCTGTAAGTCGTAGTTATCGCAGAGTAAACTAAACTCCTCTAACAGCTTTTCGTTGAAAGGAACCCCCTTATCCTTTCTGAACATCCAAACATCGTGCTCCTTTTCACCAGCAGTATAGATACGTGATTGACCTGGCATTTTTTTCGAAGCCCTTAGCTCGCGTAGTATATTTCCTGCAGTTTTCTTAAAATCGTCAACCTCAGTAAAGGCACTTATATCGATAGCAATAAAGAAGTGTCCAAGCTGATAGGGCACCTTTTTCCCATCGCGAAAACCTGTAAGCATTTTCATATAGGCACCTTGTTGCAATGCAGCCGATAGAATCTCCACAACGGTAGAGTATCCATAACCCTTGTAACCTGCAGTCTCCTCACCAATACCACCAAGCGGAGTAAGAGCAGCCCTTCCGGCAATTAGGTCTTGTAAAACCTCATTTGCATCGGTTTTACTCTCGCCATTCTCATCTATTACCCAACCCTTTGGGAGAGTTTTCCCCTGGCGAGCGTACAGCTCTATTTTACCACGCTGGGTAACCGATGTTGCACAATCTAGAAGAAAAGGGAAATCCTCATCGGTTGGCATACCAAAAGTCATAGGGTTTGTTCCAAGCATATTTTCAACGCCAAAGGTTGGAGCTATTGAGGGACGGGCATTTGTTCCTGTAATCCCTATCAAATTCTCCTTTACTGCCATCAACGCGTAATAGCCTGCAAAGCCATAATGGGTGGAATTGCGCACAGCAACCATTCCCATCCCCAGCTTTTTGGCCTTTTCAATGGCCATCTTCATGGCGTTATAGGCAATAACATGCCCCATTCCGTTATGCCCATCAATTACAGCAGTGGTTGGTCCTTCTTTAACAACCTCATAGTTTGTAACAGGGTTTAAGATGCCATCCTTTATTCTGTCGAGATAAATGGGCTTTAAACGATTTACACCATGTGAATCGAATCCCAATTTATCGGCCTGAATAAGAACATCGGTTACAATTTTTGCATCGTTCTCAGGTACACCTGCTTTTACCAGCACCTGAACCATAAACTTCTCAATAACATCGAAAGGAATATACTTCTGTTCCATAGGTTAGAAAATTAATTTTTTTGGATTAAGACATCATTGTTTCCTGATTTATACTAAAACAAAGGTACTTAATAAAAGACTGATAAAAAAATATTTAAAGACAATACATCTAGGCTATGAATGTAACCTTCAAAAACAGTTTAGTTTAAAATACTTGCACCCAAGTAACAATAAATGCTTAAAATTTTATGCCTCCTTTTGATGATTTCTGATGTTTTTGTCTATTTTTATTAACAAAAATAAACCCGACCAAAGTTACGGTTATACACCTAAAATGGTATGTATTAACATACTTTTGGTACGGTTATAAACTATTTAGGCACAAGCAATAAGTAAAGAATATGAAAATTAATACTGACATAAATATTTTAGGCGGATTACCCGATTGGAGCCTGATTAAATATTACTATGATATAAACTATGACCATAGATCAGGTAAAGAAGAAACAACTTTGAAAACCGAGAAATCCATTAGAAGATTTAAAAGAGCGATTGAAGAAACCTTTCTTTCTTTTAAGAACGAAAAATCCAAAATTCTTTTTGATTCACTAATTAGAAATGATGGCGTTAGCAAGGATTTCTTATATTTTTTGTTTTGGAATGCTTCAGTAAACAATGAATTATTACACGCTGTAAACAGGAATGTTTATTTTGAAGCTTTTTACAGCGGCAGGGCTGCTTTGCGAATCGATGAAGTTTTTTCATACTTAAATGAATTGAAAAGTACAGAGCCACAATTGCAGAAATGGACACAAAGCACTATAAATACAACTGCTTCAAAATACCTTACACTGCTAAAAAAGTTTGGTTTGTTGGAAGGGAAACAGACAAAAAGCATTTTACATCCCTTTTTAAATGATAAAATGTTTATCATTTTTATTTATTGGATAACAGCAATTGAGCAAGGACCAAATCTACTTAAGAGTGAGTGGTTAAAGTACGGATTTATGGAAACAGAGCTGTTGCTGGAGAGATTGAAGAAAAAAAGTTTTACCGATTATTTTAATATCTACTATACTGGTGATAATTTAAAAATTGAGACAAAAATTGAGTTTGGAAAATTATATGAAACCATTACAAGAAATTAAAGCACAAATCGAACAGGTAAAAAAGCTTGTCGAAGCTGGCAATAAGTCCGATATAAAGCTCAATGCCAATGGCGGGAATTCCATTCTGCTCGTTTGTCCACCAGACCAGGAACATTTGTTCATTGATGAATCACGTAAAACCTTATCTGGGGACAAATATGAAATGATCGATTTAAACCGGCTATTGATTGATTTTATAGGGCAACACAAGGAAGAAGTTCTGGAGAAGTTTGATTTATTGCAAAGCTCGGTTCACCAGATATTTAAATCACCACCGGAAGAAAATGACGATGATTTTTTCAAGTATATCATTGAAAGAATTAACGATGCCTTTAAAGCGGGTAAAATTCCCTTTCTTTATTCGGTTGGTGCATTGTATGGTACCGGCATAGATAATATTCACATTATAGAACATGAAAAGATAATGAAAGCTCAGTTGCCGCTGGTGATTTTGTATCCGGCTACCGATACAAAAGACAAATTAATGTTTCTTAATACACGGGTAGCTTCCAAATACAGATGTATGATAATAAAGTAAACAAAGGGATGATTATGAAAATAAAAGAGATTTTAACAATCAATCTTGACGAAGATATTAAAAATGTCATCGACCTTGAAAACATCTCCGAGAATGAAATAAAAGAAGAGATTGAGAATTATATTGTTACGGATGGATTGGCAAAAGAATTTGCCGATTTCATCTCAACCTATGTATCCAATATCCGTGAAACAGGTGTCTGGATTTCCGGATTTTACGGTTCGGGGAAATCATACTTCGGAAAAATATTGGGCTATCTGCTGAACAACCAATCAATATTGGGAACTCCGGCAAGGGAGAGAATTTTGCAACGGTTTACGGGCATCAGCGATGAAGCGCTGGTTAAAAACTCCTTGTCCGGTTTGGATTCTGTGCAGTCAAGAGTTATTTTTCTTGATATTGCCAAGCAGGATACTTCCAAAGGCTTTGCCTATGCACTTTTTAGAAATTTTCTGAAGGCGCTTAATTTACCGCAGAACGAACACGGCTTCATTCTTTATCAGTTAATGATTAATGACAATAATATTGACGTTGAAAATTATGTGTTCGAAAAACTGACTGCCGACTGGAATGCCTTAAAATCAAAAATGCTGGAATACGCCAGGGCAATTAAGAAAATCTATATTGATAAAGGCAATTCGGAAGAAGACTATAACAATATTCTGGAAACAATAAGACGGGATATTGACAGTTTTGACGCTTCGAAGCTCAAAGACCAACTGCAAAATTATCTGGAAATCAACAAGGAAGAAAAACTGGTATTTTTGTTCGATGAAGCCAGCGAAGCGATTAACCAGGGGAAATTTAGTTTGCTCGATCTGGAAGGCGTGAGCGAAGCCCTCTCTTCTTTGGGAAACCGGGTTTGGACCATTGCCATTGCTCAGGAAAAACTGGATGATGTGATTAATAATTCCAATGTAAGCAAAGCCCAGCTAACCAAAGTTACCGACCGTTTTAAAACCAAAATTCACCTCGAAGCAACCGAGGTGGATCAAATTATAAAAAGCCGGCTGTTAAAGAAGACAACCACAGGCATTGATGCATTAAAAGATCATTTCAAAAAGCATTCCGGACAAATAGCCGATCATTCTTCATTGATAGGCGCAGGTATTGTTAAAACCGACAATGAAGATTCTTACAGTACCTATTATCCCTTTTACAAACATCAATTCGATTTAATGCAAAATTTTTTGTTCGGCACAAAAGGATATGTCTCTACAAAGGTTGCAGCGCGCGGAATGATCATTACCACTTTCGACATTTTGAGAAAAGAGGTAAAAGAGGAAGATTTATTTAGAACTGTGACTGGTTGGCAAGTAGCCAAACAGGCACAGCCATCTCCTCCGGTAAGATTGGTTAACCGGTACGACAATGCCGAAAGAATTTTAAGGGAAAACAATTCAAGCATTTCCGGGCGTAAGCTTCTGGAAACCATCAACTTTTTATCCGAAGCCGAAGTTACTCCGGCAAATATCGACAACATCATAAAATCTTATATAAACGAGCCCGACCAGTACCATAAGGTAAAAGCTGATATCGAAAAAGCTTTGGAAGAACTGTTGGAAGCGAAAATATTGCTTAAATCAAATGGTACCTATCGAATTACCTCCGATATCGAGCAGCGACTTTTAGACGAAATGAACGGATATACGGTTCAGGGTTTTGTGAAAAAGAAAAAATTCGTTGAAACCTTAAAACAATCCGAGCTGCTTAAAAATATTAACCGAATTGGCGACAACGGATTAAGTTTCGACTTTTACATTACCACCGATAACGATGACGAGCTGACCACTCCGGCAAACAAATCACTGCAACTCAAAATCAAGAGCATTTATAATATTTCGGATAACAGAAACAATGATATCGAAACGCTGAAGGTGCAGCATCAGAACGATAAAGATTTGATCTGGCTGGTGCCGGATAATAACACTTTCAGCGAAATCGATAAACTAATTGATGAGGTTGAAAGAATCTCTTATCTCGAACAGAAATATACCAATCCCAACAGCGAAGAAGGTAAAATTTTAATGGGTTTCTCAACTGCCAAAAGCGAAAAGCAAAACCGCATAAAAATGCTTGTGGAAAATGCGCTTAAAACAGGCGATTTAATATATTTGTTCAACACCTATAAATTAACCGAAGAGACTGCCGTTTCATTTATTCAATCGCAGCAAAGGGAATTGCTGAAAAATGTGTTTACCAAGCGGCTGCAAAGCCAGTTGAGTGACGAAACAGCTAAAGCCGTAATTAAAGAAGCAACTGATTCCCGGCTCCACACTTATTTTCATGGAGATGATTTTGCTTTCTTCGACAAGCAGGGAAATTTTATTGGGGAAAACCTAAAAGTTGCCGAAGAAATTTTATATAAAATTCGCAACACCTTTGTTGACGGAAAAACTTTGGAGATGGAGCTGGAAAAACCTCCGACAGGTTACTCCTTCGGTACGGTGATGACAACCGTTGCCGTGCTGATGCGAGCAGGCAGGGTAATTGCCAAATACAATGGCGAAGATAAATTCTCGTGGAGAGATAAAGGAGTAATCGATATTTTTTCAGCTGCCCGTGAATTCCGTAAAGCATCGTTCAAAGCCGTTTCAAAATCGCTATCCTTGCAGCAAAAACAGGAAATAGCCCAGTTTATGCTAGATATAGAAGCGGAAAAATATATCGGCCGAAAAATAGACTACAACACCAACGATTTTGAACTGGCAAGCGCGGTGAGGGATCTGGCAAAACACTTTGCCGATAAGATAGGCACTTTGGCCAACAGCGAGAAAGAATTTAACAAGCTTTTTCCGGATGCGAATGCCGACAAAGATTTTCTGGGCGAATTTACCGGTCCGGTTAGCGAAGCCAACTATATCGACAAGGCGACCGGCTTCCTTGCGAGAAAACAGGAATATTTAGATGCCGTAAACAGAACGCTCAAGATTGAAAAGTTTATCCGCAACAAGCTGCCCAATGTGAAGCAATGGAAACAGTTTACCGAGGCGGTGATGGATGAGCTGCAAAAAGCGGCTAAATCCGATGATACAATCCAGGCTTTGGTTGAACAGTTTAACAAGGATTATTCAAATAACATTGTGGAAAAATATGGCAGCCTGCAGCAAACCGCTCAGCAGATCAAAGACCGCTACCACACGCTTTTTAGCGAGGCGATGAGCCAATGCGCTGCCAAATATAGCGAGCTCGAAAAAATGGCGAATGACTTGATCGCTGAAATCAATTCACTGCCGGCAGGTTTGAACGAGGCGGCAAAAGCAAAAGCCGAAAGCCTAAAACAGTATGCCGGTCAGCGTTCTAACAACACGATAGACCTTGAGTTTGACGTAAAAGACAAAATAAGCCGTTTTACTTATTCCGAAGTGCTTTCGTTTATCGATTTATACAACAGCAAAAAAAACGAACTCGATATTCTGAAAGCCGGATTGATAAAAGAAAAACCGCAGGAGCCCAAACCGGGACAGCCGCCACAACCAAAGACATTTGTTGCAAAACTGCCCGGACGCAAGCTGAAAGTTGCCGATTACAAAAACTGGCTGCAACAGGAACTGCAGAAAATTGCTTCAGCTGATGATGATGATGAAATTATTGTGGAGTAAGCTATGAAACTTGCACAGCATATCGACAAAATAAGAGAACTGATCGAGCGGGCATACAACAACCGCCTCGGCAGAATGGGAATTGCCCAAGGAAGCATTTCGCCCGCAGAAAACATTCCGGCCGAATACCGTGCCGACCGCCAACGGATGGAAAAAATTCTGGCAACGATGACCTCCGAAACCGGCAAGGCAGAAGAAGGCTACGAAAAACTGGTGGAAGAGCTCACCTTTACGCTGTTTAACCGCATAGCCGCCCTCAAAGTGATGGAAGCCCATACGCTTATTCCCGAAGTGATTACCCGCAGGGAACAGCAGGGCGGACGCTCTTTTTCCCATTCCCTATGGCTGGAACAGCACCCCGAAGCGCGCAACAGCGATGAGGAAGGTTTGCTCCCCTTTTTTGAAGAGAAACTGCAGGAACTCTCTGCCGGGATTCCTCTGTTCAGTCCGCAGCATCCCTTCCATTTGCTGCCCACTTCCATTGAACTGCTTGCCATTATCGATGCCTTTAACGCCATAGAAAAGGATGCCGATGTGGGAGCGGATATCTGGCAAAGCGATGATATTCTGGGCTGGCTCTACGAAAGCTACAACAACTACAAAAAAGACACGCACAAGGCAAGTGGCAGCAAAACCGAATACAACAAGGTGAGCATCCAGAGCCAGGTTTACACACCCCGATGGGTGGTGCAGTTTCTGGTGGATAACAGTCTGGGCAAGCTCTATCTGGAGACGTTCCCCGACAGCAACATAAAAGAGAAATACAAAATTGCCTACGCGCCCGCGAAAAGAACCCGCGAAATTAAACCGCTGCACGAAATAAAGGTAATAGACCCCGCCACCGGCTCGGGCAACTTTTTGCTCTATGCCTTCGATCTGTTTTACGATTTATACCTCGACCAGATTGAAAACTACGGTGCCGATTATGACGAGGATGAAATTCCTAAATTGATTATCGAAAATAACCTCCACGGCATCGACATCGACGACCGCGCGGTGCAACTGGCACAGCTCGGTTTATACATCAAAGCCAAACGCAAAAAACGCAGCATTAAAATAAAACGCTTTAATGTGGTGAGCTCCGACTTCTTTTTGCCCGATTATGAACAGGTTAAACATCTGTTTGAAAATGGCGAAAAGTTAAAACCCGAACTTGAAAAGATTGTAATTGACCTCTGGAGCGATTTGCAAAAAGCCTACAAGTTCGGTTCTCTGCTGCGGTTGCAGGAAAAGTTTAGTTTGCAATTGCACGGACTGGTAAAGGAAGAACAGGGACTAAATATAAATCTGTTTACCGAGCAAAATCTGCAGAGCTACGAAGCGTTCCGCCAAAACTTTTTCGGCAATTTGCAAAAAGCCATTGAGCACAACAAAACCAAAGAGGGGCTTAACTTTTTAAACACCAAAACAGCCGATGCCATTACCTTTTTGCGGCTTTTGACCCAAAAATATGATGTGGCTGTAGCCAACCCGCCCTATACCGACAGCTCTGACTTTGGACCCGAACTGAAAAAGTTTGTGGAAGCCAACTACAAAAAGCCCCATAAGTTTAATACCAATTTGTATGCGGTGTTTATTAAACGAAATATGGAATTATTAGATGTTGATGGGAAAATTGGTATGATCCATCCTCTTACTTTTATGTATATTAAATCATTTGAGGATGTTAGAAAAGAGATATTAAATCACTATCACATAAGTATTTTAGTCGAATTTGGTATGGGAGGGCTTTTTCCACAGAATATATTTGTTGACCCGGCTTTTTACGTTTTAGAATCAAATAAGTTAAACGAAGAGAAAACCATATTTATATCATTAGACCAATATTCAAATACATTTAATCAAACAAGGAAAAAGTTGTTTTTATCTGAAGCAATAGATGATTTTATCGCTAACAAGCCTAATAAACATTTGTTTTTATTAGATCAGGAAAAGCTGAAAATTATCGACAGCTGGCCCTTTATCTACTGGATCAGCGATGCATTTAGGGAGAAGTTTAGGGGGGAAGTTTTAGAAAAATATTACCACATTGCACAGGGTTTGATAACTGGAAATAATGAAAGATTCTTAAGGTTTAATTGGGAAATTATAATAACAAAAGAATTAGATAATAATTTTTCCTTTGATTTTAAATGGGTTAAATATGCAAAAGGAGGTCCATTTAATAAATGGTATGGAAATTTATGGTTAGTCGTTAATTGGGAACGCTCTGGAGAAGAAATAAAAAATTATTTTGATAGCAGTGGCAAACTAAAATCAAGACCACAAAATGAAAAGTTTTATTTTGAAGAAGGAGTCACATTTTCAACTACTGGGTCGAAAGGTTCTACATTCAGATATTTACCAAAAAATTCGATTTTTGATGGCAAAGGCTCTTCAATATTTTTGAAAGAAAAAAAAGATGACATTAGATATGAATTTTTACTTGGCTTGTTAAATTCAAAACTTTCATTTTATATTGTAAATTGCTTAAATCCTACTGTAGAAACAACAATCGGCGATATTAAAAGAATCCCATTTGTTCGACCAACAGAAAACATTGAAAAAATACTTTCAAATCTCGCCCAACAAAACATCGCCATCAAAAAGCAGCTCTGCACCTACAGCCTCATCGAAATCAATTTTGAGCAGAGCCCTTTAACCGCCTTTCCGGGCAACAGTTTGCAGGAGCGGGCGCTGGCTTACCTCAATTACGAGAATTACGAGCTTACCAAGGTGCTGGTAAACGAAGCCATCATAGACGAGCTCATTTACCAGGTGTATGAGTTAAGCCCCGAAGACCGCGAGCAGGTGGAGGCAAAAATGGGTAAATCCATCGGCTCTCTACCCGTGCTGCCAGAGGCTTTGGAGGCGTTTAAGCAAAAAATAGAGCAGGAAAACTCCCCAACCAAAGAAACGGTATTGCAGCATCTTAATGCTTTGCCCACTGCAGAATTTGAGGATGAAAAAATCAGGGAGATAAAAGAGGGCTTTGCCACCCTTTACCAGAGTAACAACGATCTGGAAGAGTTTTGCAAACGGCATCAGGTAAACCCCATCAATGTGTGGTATTGGTTTAAGGAAGCCCGTATTTTACCCTCAGGCAGGGCAAAGGATATGGCGCTGGAGTTTCTGGCAGATACCATCCGGGCACTTTTGCAGCAGGACGATGACGGCATTATTCCGCTGGTGGGCTTGCCCGGAGAAGATGCCCTTTCGCAGCGGCTGGAGCATTACTGCTTGCAAAACGGCTTTACTCAGGCGCAGTTTTTACAGCTCGATCAGCTGCTGGGCCGCCCGCTCAACGAGTATCTGGAGCATCACTTTTTTGCAGATTTAGGCGATTTGCTAAATGTATTCAGGTATCTGCCCAAAACGCCTTTTATCTGGCACTTAAGCAGCGGCAAATACCAGGGGCTGGAACTTTACACGCTCATTTACAAGTGGAACCGCGATAGCTTGTATAAAATCAAGTCGAAATACATTCACGACCGCAAAAACAATCTGGAATACCGCTTGTTGCAATTGCAGGATGTAAACACCGCCCAGGCGCAAAACGAAAAGGAGACAATTCATTTTCAGCTGGACGAAATAGAAAAATTCACCAAAAAAATAGATGAACTCATTGCCCAAGGCTATGATCCGAAGCTTGATGATGGCGTGGGTAAAAACATTGCCCCCTTGCAGGCAAAAGGATTGCTGCGGGCGGAAGTGCTGAAATCCGGAGGCAAAAATTCACAATTGGAAAAATATTTAAACGCTGACTGGTAAGATGATAGATAAATGGTTTATAGAAGATATTGACAACCAACTGGCAAAACGCAAACGCGTGGTGGTGCTGGATCCCACTCGCAGCTACGCCTTTTTGATAAAGCTTTTGCAAGACAAGGGCTACACGGTTTTGCACACCGATGAAAAGGCTGCCAAAGAGTGGCAGCGGGTAAAAGACGAAATGCTTTTGCGTTACCAAGCCGAAACAGACTATGCCGATCAAAATGTGGTGTTTTATGCCACCCGCCCCAAAGAGCAGTTGAGTTTTATATTCGATTACTGCTTTACCCACGGTTGTGTGGATTTTTCGCAGCCGGTGCAATGGCTTAAGGAACGCTTGTTTGCCGCCACCGGACTTCAAATTATGCTGGAGAGTAACTTGCTGCTTACAGCTGCCAAATTGAGCGTGGGCAAAACACTGGAATGGTGGAAAAAGATTCTGCAAAACCTCGAAGACCTTATTTCGCTGGAAGATGAGTTGTTGCCGTTTTTAAGCAATCCGGTCGGCTATTTTGCAAATAAAGATGATGATATAAAACGCTTGTTCGAGGAAAAGCTGTTTGAATTGCTGGGGCAGCCCTACACGCAAAAACCGCCTCAAACACTGGCAAAGGAAGTGGCACATCTTATTTTTACCCAATTGCTCAACAACGATATTAAACCGGAATTGCTGGCAATTTATCGCAAATGGGTTGACAGCCAAACCTACTCGCAGTCGCTCAAAAAGTATGCGGAAGAGTATAAAATTCCGGCAGATGTCAATATCTGGAATGTGCATCCCGATCATTGCTTTAAGCAAATAGATTTATGCCAATTAAAGGAGATTGCGCAAAATTTCCGTAACCGCCCCTTTGTAGGGGAGAAAATTCAAAAGTTGCAGGAGCGGGTAAAAAGCCGTTATGCCCGGCAATTTCTTCCCGGCTGGCAGAACGATTTGATTACCCTTGTTTCGTTCGATACCAAACCATTGGCAGGCTGTAGCAATATACACAAGGTAGTTGAATTTTATACATCGTCATTTTATAAGGTCGATCGTGCCATTCGAAACTTATATGCTGAATTTATAAATGAAGAGGAGATTATCCGCCCCATACAGGAGTATTACGAAAGTTTGAACTCGGAGCTGCTGTCTCACTGGTTTGAATACATAAACGAATACAAGCCGAATCAGGCGGGTTATCTGGCTGATCTATTTAAACAAGCGCAGCCCAAAACGGCTGTAATTGTGGGCGATGGCATCCGCTACGAAATGGCCGAATATGTGTCTGCTCAACTTTCCGGTTCATTTCAGGTAAGCAAAGAGGTGATGCTGGCGGGCGTTCCATCCGAGACCGAACACAATATGAGCGCCTTGTATATGCAGGCAGGAGAAATAGATAAGCTGCAAAAAAATCGCGAAAAACGATTGCTCGAACTAACCGGAAAGGAAATTGTATTTAAAAACCTTGAAGCGCTGAATTACGGTGAAACTGCCGACTACTTGGTGCTGACCTACAAGGATATCGACAGTGCGGGTGAAAAACTGCAGCTGGGCGCACTGAAACTCTTTGGCGAATTTGAAAAGGTGTTGGTTGAAAAAATTGAGCTGCTCATCAAAAAAGGTTATAAAGTGCATCTGGTAACCGATCACGGTTTTGTTCTTACCGGATTGCTGGACGAAGCAGATAAAATTGAGGCAGATGTAAGCGGAAAAGCGGAAATACACGAGCGCTACATTCGCACCGTGGAAAAGCAAAACAAACCCAATTGGGTTGAATTTACAGAAAAATATGGCGACAGAAACTATGTTTATGTGACAAAGAATCACCGTCCGTTTAAGTCGGTGGGCGTTTACGGTTTTGCTCACGGTGGTTTAACGCCACAGGAAGTCATCATCCCCAACTTTGTCTTTGAAAAGAAACAGGCTTCAGTTGAAGGATTAAAGGTGGTAATCCAAAACAAAAGTGAGCTTGCCGAAGTGGTTGGCGAGAATTTTGGTTTAAAAGTGAAAGCAGCTGAATCAACCGGAGACTTATTTGCAGCCAGTAGGAAAATACAGGTTATTTTATTTACTGAAAACAAACAATTCAGCCAAAGCAATATTGCCGCCATTGAAGCGGGTAAAACAATCTCATACGAATTTTCATTTGACCGGAACAGTGTAGTTAAAGCGGTTGTAATAGATGCGGAATCCAAAGAACAGCTGGATGTGGTTGAAATTAAAAAATCATCGGCAAGAGATTTGGACGGATTATTATAAATTTTAGAAGGTAGTAAAATGATAGTATTAGACGATTTGGATAAAAAAGCCCTCGAACACTTCAGAGGTTTTGTGGTCAAAAAAGATTTAGTTGGTATAATCAAAGGCGGAGCCAATGTTCCGGCATTTGTGCTGGAATATCTTCTGGCCAACACGTGCAGCACCGATGACGAAGAAAAACTGAAGGAAGGGCTGGAGAATGTAAAAACCGTTCTCCGGGATCATTACGTAAATCCGGAAGAGAGCACTTTAATACAATCGAAACTCAGGGAAAAAGGGCGGTATAAAATTATTGACAAAATATCCGCTACGCTCGATCCCAAGAATGACCGCTACTGGGCGCATATCTTTAACAGCAATATTAAAAATGCTAACATCAGTGATGATTTAATCAAGCGTCACGAAAAGCTGTTGCTGGGCGGCATCTGGGCGATTATTGAAATGGAATATGATCCTTTGATAACAGTTGGAAATACGGTTTATCCATTTGTTGTGAAAGATATCAAACCAATTCAGCTTAGCAGTTTTGACAATTCGAAAATTATTAACAAACGTAAAGAATTTACAAAAAAAGAGTGGAAAAAATTATTACTGCGCAGTGCAGGATATGAACCGGATAGTGTAGGTTTGGACGAACGCAAGCAAAATCTGCTGTTATGCCGGCTTATTCCCCTTGTTGAGAACAATTTCAATATGGTGGAGCTGGGACCGCGTTCTTCGGGTAAGTCGTATATCTACAAAGAAATTACCCCTTATGCAATTCTGATTTCTGGTGGACAGGGCACGGTTGCACAACTTTTTGTTAATAATACAACCGGTCGTGTGGGCGCAGTTGGTTTATGGGATGCCATTTGTTTCGATGAAAGTACCGATAAATTATTCAAAGATCGCGATGCCATTCCTTTAATGAAAGATTATATGGAGTCGGGGTCATTCTCCCGTGCCAAAGGTGGAGAGATTACAGGCTCGGCTTCCATCATTCTGAACGGCAACATCAATCAGCCCGTTGAAACAATACTGCAGACTTCTCACCTATTCAGCCCTTTATCCAAAGAAGTAAATTACGATACAGCATTTTTGGACAGAATAAATTTATATCTGCCGGGTTGGGAAATAACAAAGTTCGCTCCGGAGAATTTCACCAAGCACTTTGGTTTTAGTACCGACTTCTTCTCCGAAGTTTTAAAATCGCAAAGGAAAACCACTTATTACGATAAGCTGGATGAATATTTTTCTTTAGGAAGTCACCTTAAGCAAAGAGATTCAAAATCGGTCAGAAGAATCGTTTCCGGGCTGATTAAGCTACTTCATCCGGACGGTAATTTTACAAAAGAGGATATGCGGGAATATCTGGAAATTGCCATGGAGATGAGGCGTAGGGTTAAAGAGCAATTGAAACGAATTGGAGGAATGGAATTTTGGGATACGAATTTTTCCTATATCGACAAAGAAACTCAGGAAGAAATATTCGTTGGGTTGCCCGAAGAAAGAGGATCTTCTTTAATTGAATCCAGCCCGCTTTCTCCCGGTGTATGCTATACTTCAACCAGTGATGGCGAAAATGTATCGTTAGTGAGGATAGAAGTGGTAGCGGTGAAAGGCAATGGAAAAGTAAATATAACAGGAACCAATTCATCGGTAGTAAAAGAAGACATTAAAAATACCGTTAATTATATCAGGGCAAACGAGAAAACCATATTAACAGAGCAGCACTCGCTTTCCGGAATTGATCTGAACATTCAGATAACTACGATGATTGGAGTAAATATTGGTAGTGGAATTGGCTCGGCAGTTTATGTTGCTATCATTTCCTCTATTTATAAAAAGAATCTTAAACCGGCATTGGCCATTTTGGGCAATATTTCAATTGGCGGTGCGGTTGAACGGGCAAATAATTTTGCCGATAAAGTGACGATGCTCTCGGATAATGGTGCGAAAACAGTTTTGGTTCCTATGGACAATTTATCGGAGATAAGTACTATTCCTGCAACTGTTTTAGGAAAAACCGATGTACCGTTTTATGGGAATAGTCAGATGCTCTTGC
Organism: Tenuifilum thalassicum; assembly: GCF_013265555.1. Lineage (GTDB taxonomy): Bacteria > Bacteroidota > Bacteroidia > Bacteroidales > Tenuifilaceae > Tenuifilum > Tenuifilum thalassicum. The sequence continues at coordinate 3,082,276 of NZ_CP041345.1, forward strand.
AAAAAGCGGTGTTGGGTGAATAAAGTAATCAATATTGCCAGTTCCTAATAAATAGGACTCTGAGCGGTCGGCACGACCCAGCGATATATCACCAACGTGTGCTAGGCTCTACTACCTGGAGAAGAGGCAGTGGGTTGAGGTCGCTATAAAAACTAATCTCCAAACATAGTTCTTTAATCTTCCGAATATTTCCGATTCATTCCGAATCATTTCCTAAACATTCTCGGACCCATACTCATTAAGAAACATAAAAAAAGCCCCGATAAGATATCGAGGCTTTTGTACCCAGGGTCGGGGTCGAACCGACACGGTATTGCTACCACTGGTGTTTGAGACCAGCGCGTCTACCAATTCCGCCACCTGGGCATGGTATCAAATTCGCTGCGAATATAATAAGTTTATTCAATTTCTCAAAAATCGAATTTTAAAATTAGCCGACTCTAAGCTTTGCCTTAGAACTGGCATACTTCTTTGCCGTTTTGTATATATTGTCAATATCAAATCCACATTCAGCATAGAGTTCCTTCTGTGTCCCATGCTCAACAAAAACATCGGGAATTCCTAAGCGAACTACTTTAACGCTGTAACCATTGTCGTTAAACCACTCAAGAACAGCGCTACCAAAACCGCCAGGTAGGCAACCATCTTCAACAGTAATAACCGTTTTAAACTCCTTGCCCACCCTAGTTAATAACTCCTCGTCGAGGGGTTTAACAAACCGCATATCGGCATGGAAAACACCAACGCCATCGGCCTCTAACCTATCAGCAGCAACAGAAGCCAAATTACCAACATGACCAATGGTAAGAATGGCGATATCGGAGCCTGTTCGTAGAACTCTTCCCTTACCTATCTCAACCTTTTGGAATGGCTTTCGCCAGTCAACCATAACACCAATACCTCGGGGATAACGGATTGAAATGGGGCCTTTGAGTTCGAGCTGAGCGGTGTACATTAAGTTTCTAAGCTCCTCCTCGTTCATTGGTGCAGAAACGGTCATGTTTGGTACGCTTCGCATGTATGCCAAATCGTAAGCGCCATGATGTGTAGCACCATCATCGCCTACTAGGCCACCCCTATCGAGACAAAAAATTACAGGTAGATTTTGCAAGGCCACATCATGAATAACCTGGTCGTAGGCGCGTTGCATAAAAGTAGAGTAGATATTACAGAAGGGAATAAGCCCCTCTGCAGCCAATCCAGCGGAAAAGGTTACTGCATGCTGCTCGGCAATCCCCACATCAAAAGCCCTATCGGGCATTTTATTTATCATTATATTCAATGAGCAGCCCGTTGCCATTGCTGGTGTGATGCCAACAATTTTGGGGTTTTTCTCTGCTAATTCAACAAGGGTTTCACCAAATACATCCTGGTATTTTGGTGGAGTAGGTTTTCCTGAACTATCTTTTATCCGTTCACCAGTCTCCTTGTCAAATAGACCTGGAGCATGGAATACTGTCTGGTTATTCTCGGCAGGTGAATATCCTTTGCCCTTTACCGTAACAATATGCAACAGTTTTGGACCCGGGATATCTTTTAAATCTTTAAGAATTTTTGCAAGGTAAACCACATCGTGTCCATCAACAGGTCCAAAATACCTGAACCCCATGGATTCAAACAGGTTACTCTGCTTAAGTAATGCAGACTTAACGGCATTTTCAATCTTTTGTATAACGCTACGAGTTTTAGGAGCAAGCCTATCAATCCTGCCTAAAATGTCCCACACCTCATCTTTAAGCTTGTTGTAGGTTTTTGATGTTGTTATATCGAGCAGATACTCTTTTAAAGCCCCAACACTTGGATCGATTGAGATATTGTTATCATTTAAAATGACAAGCATATTTGGATTTATGCTACCGCCATGGTTAAGGGCTTCAAATGCCATTCCACCGGTGAGAGCTCCATCGCCTATAACAGCTACAATGTTTCTGTTTTCTAGCTTAAGCTTTGAAGCAACAGACATGCCCAGTGCTGCAGAAATGGAAGTGGAAGAATGCCCAACGCCAAAAGCATCGTATGGACTTTCGGCACGTTTTGGGAAACCGCTTATCCCCTTGTATTTTCGATTGGTATGAAAAACATCGCGCCTACCGGTGAGTATTTTGTGGCCATAGGCCTGATGACCAACATCCCAAACTATACGGTCATATGGAGTGTTATAGACATAATGTAAAGCCACAGTAAGTTCAACAACACCAAGACTTGATGCAAAGTGGCCCGGATTCTCCGAAACAACATCTATAATAAACTGCCTAAGCTCAGCGCTTAGCTCAACAAGTTGCTGCAAGCTTAACTTCTTTACATCATCTGGTGAATCAATTTGCGACAATAATTTGTATTGGCTCTCCATAATATCTTCCCCTGAATAACAGTAACAGCTAAAATAGCTCTTTGTTAACTTTTATACCAAATGTTTTCTGTCTAAATAACATATTAATGTTGATATTTTGCTTTTAATTATGATTATTTAGGAGAAATATAATTTTTATATTTGTTTCAAAATAAGAACCTATGAAATTGACAACTCCCACCTACAAAATTTTGCTTTTTTGTTTAGGTGTGCTTACATCGTGTGTTCCTGCAAAAGAATTTCAAGCATTACAAGATAAAAATGCTAAATGTGAAGAGGAACGCGATAAACTATCAATCGAAAACGAAAGCCTTAGCACAAAAAACTCAGAACTCGAAAGTAAGACACGTATTTTGCAATCAAAGGTTGAAACACTAACTGCTGATAGTCTTAATCGTGCTGTAGAGTTTAACAGGATAAAAGAGGAGCTAAAAACACTACAGGAGCGCTATACTGAACTAAAAAACTTACAGGATGGAGTTATATCGGGAAGCAAGGATGAAACCCGTAAGCTACTGGTTCAAATTCAAAAAACACAGGAAGAGCTACAAGAAAAAGAAGATGCTTTAAAAGAATTAGAGCGTAGATTATATCAACGAAAGTTAGGGCTGGATAAGGTTCAAGCCGACCTCGACCAAATGAAGAAGGAGCTAGAAGAGCGTAATGCCCGATTAATTGAGCTCGAGCGAATGCTGAATGCTAAGGACTCAATAATGCAAGCCTTGCGTAAGAGAGTTGCTGACGCACTTTTTGGATTTGAAGGTAAGGGATTAACCGTTTCCATTCAAAATGGTAAGGTTTACGTTTCGTTGGAAGAAAAGCTGATGTTTAAATCGGGAAGCTACGAAATTGACTCAAAGGGTGCTACGGCATTACGTCAACTTGTTCCTGTGCTGGAACAGAACCCAGATATTAATATTATGGTTGAAGGTCATACCGATGATGTGCCATACCGAGGCACAGGAGCGCTAATTGACAACTGGGATTTAAGCGTAAAACGTGCAACTACCATTGTAAGGTTGCTTCTTAAAAATTCAAAAATTGACCCAGTAAGAGTTACCGCTGCAGGTCGGAGCCAGTACCTCCCCATCGATAAAGCAAAAACACCCGAGGCACGTCAAAAAAACAGGCGAACCGAAATTATTCTTACTCCAAAAATGGATGAGATTCTTCAGCTTCTTGAAGCGAATTGATATAAAGCGGCTCTTGCCGCTTTTTTGTTATCTGATGGATTTAAGGTAATTTTGCGTACTAAATTTTAATGCAATGGGTTTAAAGTGTGGTATTATTGGCTTAGCCAATGTTGGAAAAACAACTATATTCAACTGCATGTCGAGCACCAAGGCTCAGACTAGTGTTGTTGCTACTGGTTCAGGTAAGTCAAACCTAAGTACAATAAATGTACCTGACGATAGGTTGTACGTGTTGGAGAAATTTCAGCCCACAGAAAAGATAGTCCATACAACCGTAGAGATTGTTGACATCCCAGGACTTTCAAAAACAGGCGGTAAAGGAGAGGGCAATAAATTCCTAGCCGATGTAAGAAATTGCGATGCTCTTATACATGTTTTACGATGCTTTGACGACCCTTCGCTACCCCACATTGAGGGCTCTGTTGACCCAGTTCGCGATATTGAAACCGTAAACTTTGAGCTACAGGTTCGCGACCTAGAATCTATAGAGAAAAAGTTGCAAAAGGTAGAAAAAGCAGCAAAGGTTGGCGACAAGGATGCAAAAAAAGCATTTGAAGTTCTTTCTATTTATAAGAATCACCTTGAATCGTTTCAAAACGCGTCAACAGTTCCTGTTGATGAGCAGGATAAAAAATATGTAGAAGATTTATTCTTGCTTACAACCAAACCAGTTATTTATGTTTGTAATGTTGATGAATCGTCAGCGGTTGATGGGAATGAGTACTCCAATAAAGTAAAGGAATATCTGAAGAACGAGGACACCGAAGTTCTAATTATTGCAGGTAAGATTGAAGCAGAAATTTCCGAGCTCGATAGCGAAGAGGACCGTAAGGCATTTTTGGAAGACGTAGGACTTACAGAGCCAGGCGTTAACAAGCTAATTAGAGCAGCATATTCTATTCTTAACCTAGAAACCTTTTTCACAGTAGGACCTAAAGAGATTAGGGCCTGGACAATGAAAAAGGGCATGACTGCCCCACAAGCTGCTGGGGTTATCCACTCCGACCTAGAAAGAGGCTTTATTCGTGCTGAAGTTATGAAATACAACGATTTTATTACCCTTGGTTCAGAGCAAGCATGTAGAGAAAAGGGGAAGCTTTATGTTGAAGGGAAAAACTACATAGTAGAGGATGGCGACATTCTACATATCCGATTCAACGTTTAAGCAGGTTAATTATACCAATCAGACCTCAACTCCCTGAGTTGGGGTTTTTCTTTTCAAAATTTTTTCTCAACAGGTTAAGTAGCTCATCAGGATCGATGGGTTTACTTAAAAACTGGGTACACCCAATTTTTTTGAGCGATTTTATCTCATCGCTCTTGCTATCCAAGGCAGTTTGAGCGATTATAGGTATATCAATATTCATCCTTTTCAACTCATAGGCAACATCTACCCCACTCCTAAAAGGAAGATGAATATCCAAAAGAATTAGATCGATATTTTTATCAATGCTTGCCACCTCAATGGCATCATCAGCATTTTTAACATGCAGCACACGTGCACCAGTTTTGGAAAGTAGTGCCTCAATATACTGATAGCTAATCAAATCGTCTTCTACAACAAGGATTTTTCTTTTTGAAAAATCAACCTCAACCTTTTTTTCGCTATCGGTAAAATTAACAGGAATTGTAGTAATAAAAGTAGAACCTTTCCCTGGCGAAGATTTGACCTTGATATTGCCGCCTAAAGCCATAGCATATCCCATAGCAATGGTAAGCCCAATGCCAATACCCTCATAAAACACCTTACTATCATCGCCCACATGTTTAAAAAATCGCTCAAATATTCTGTTTTGCATATCAGCTGGAATTCCAACTCCTGTATCCTTAACATAAAAAGTGATTGTAGAATTTTCGTTCATAGAGTAGCTAAGCTCTATCCCGCCCTGATGGGTAAATTTAAATGCATTTTCAATTAGATGAACAAGGATGCTTTTTAGCCTATACCTATCTGTTATAATATTTGCCTTATCGTCGGGTAAGCTTTTAACTACTTTAAAGTAAAGCTGTTTTTTCTTGAACTCTTCGTTATCAAGAAACTCCTGACTCACCTCATTAACCAAATCGTTAAGATTAACTTCGGATAGTAAAATGTTTAGCTGATTGGTCTCAATTTTTGATAGTTCTAAAACATCATCAACAACGCTAAGCAATTTATCGCCCAATCGTTTAACCTGTTTTCCCAACTCCAACCTTTCATCGAGTGTTGATTCTGAAGAGGTTAAATAATATGATAACCCAAGTAATCCGTTTAATGGCGTTCGTATTTCATGGCTGATATTGGCTAAAAAAGCCGATTTTAACCTTTCCAACTCTCGAATCTTATCTAATGCTTCGTTTAGCTCCACTGTTCGGTACCTAACCATTAAATCGAGATCGCTATTAAACCGTGCTAGCTTTGCATTGGTTTCCTCAACCTTTTTTTTACCCTCCTTCCATTTAACCGCTAAGAAAGTAATCATTAAAAGTCCAAGAATAAGAATAATTGCTATCCAGGTATAAAGGGTTATTATGACTCTATTTTTTTTCTCTTTAGCCTCTTTAAAACTTAACTCCGCCTCAAGTAACTTATTCTTTGAATCCCTTTCCTTTTGCAATAAAAGAGTGTTAAGCTGTGATATTCTCTTTATTATTTCTGGTGTAAAATTCTCGTCGATATAAGCTATATACTGTCTGTTAAACTTTAAAGCTAACTCGTAATTTCCCAATTTTTCATAACATTTTGACATATACTTCCATGCCTGAGCTAATAATTGAGGATCTGAAAGGTTTTCTGCAATTTTTAAACCTCTTTTTAGATAACTAATTGCAGATTTATACTTTTCTTGTGCAATAAGGGATCTTCCTATTGAAATTAGCTGTAAAGAAAGCCCTCGCTGCGATTCTGTTTTACCATATATCTGATAAGATCGCTTATGATATAGTATTGCTGAGTCAAGTTTCCCTCTATGCTCATAAAGCATTCCAATATTATCGAAATATGAGGCTAGCGTTAGGGAATCAAATACATTCTGATAATCATTAAGTGTATTAAAAAGAATTGCTTGGGCTGAATCTAACTCACCAAGCCTCATGTAAGCTAAAGAGAGATTTCCAATTAATCTTGTAATATTTAGCGAATCATTATTTTTAACATAGTATGAAAGCGATTTTAAAATAAACTCTTTAGAAAGTTCAAAATTTGAAATATCGTAATAAAGTAAACCTAATACATTATAACTTTTAGCAATGGTTGCGCTATCACTTATTTTGAGGGCAATATCTAGAGCACGCTCATAAAAATCAAAAGCATCAATATAGTTTCCTTGTCTATAGTTACATACACCTAACGAATAATAGGTTTCAGCAATACCAAGGCTGTCGTTAATTAACTTATAAATTATAAAAGCTTTTTGAAGGCTATCTTCTGCTGCCGTGTAGTTGTTCAAACGAAAATGTGCAAGAGCTACTGCTTTAGTTGCATCTGCAATTAGCTTTTCATCACCACAACTTTGAGCAAGATCATAGGACTTTAACGCAAGTTTCATTCTAAGTTGTGGGGATTTAGCATACCCTGCCGAATCAACTATAGATTGAACCTTGCTACAAGATGTGTCGTTTTGTGCAAAACCCAAATAGCTTAAAAAAATGGAGCAAATAGCAGCTAATAAAACATCTCTAAGCATTGCACTTTTTTAAAGTTTTTACGACAAGTAGTATACAAAGGTTAAAAGAAAAAATTTAATCTCGTAAAATTTTAACAGTATTCCCTTTGCCTACAGAAATTATCGATGATGGTTTGCCAGTTGAATCAGTATCAAACTCTATAGGTACAACTAAATCCACTTTATCAATCAGTTCAATAGATATATCGTTAAACGACTTAGGATAGGGTTTACCACAAAAGTTTGCCGAGGTTGAAACAATGGGTTTACGAAACTTCGAGATTAGCTGCTGGCAAAATTTACTTTGTGAGACCCTTATAGCCACACTCCCACCTTTACCGTAAACCAATGAGGAAAGATTTTTCCCTTTATCAAAAACAATGGTTAACGGTTTATCGGCTAGGTCAATTAGCTCCCAGGCCATATCGGGAACATCATCTACATAAGATGGAATTCTTTGGGGTAAATCAACCAAAACCACCAAACCTTTTCCATTGGGCCTTCCCTTAATATCCATTAACCTTTTAACAGCTTGTTCGTTGGTCGCATTACAACCCAAGCCCCAAACGGTATCGGTGGGATAGAGGATTATGCCACCTGTATGAAGTACTTTCAGAACTCTATCAAGCGATTCTTTAAAATCCATTTATAATTTAACTAAACCATTTCTACAGACAAATTCATTGCGTTTTTGCTTTTCCATCATCATCTGATAGTTTTGTTCCTGGTCGTGCCAGTTTTCCTTATGATACAAGTGATACTGTACAGCAAGATTTCGTACTGAGTTAATTTTGTATCCAGCCCTTTGGAATCGCCAGGTAAGATCTATATCTTCGCCTATTGCTGGTCTAATATAATCCTCATCAAATCCATTTATTTTATAAATCGCACTTTTAGGAAACGACATATTACATCCTTTCAACTGGTACATGGACCTTAAACGAGGTACAAATCCCAAAATGCCTCTCGGATTAATAAAAAACCCTTCTTCTATGAATCGAGCTCCGTTTTTCTTTATTTTAAAATAATTTGTCAGCAAGTAAGAATTCATATTTCCAGGTAATAAATCTCCTTTAACCATTTTTTTTGTTGAAAATGGATCAAGTTTAATTCTCTTACCTCCCAAAACAGCCTTTTCACAAGCATATTTAATATGAAATTCCATAAAGCGAGGATGAAGGACACAATCCTCGTCGATAAATACCAAATAGTCTGAGTTTGTTGCTTCTATAGCCCTATTCAATGCTAGATTCTTTCTCCATCCCAAATCGGGTTGAGTAAGATGGTATAATGGAACTGGAGATTTTATGCTTTCTATAAAACTTTTAACGTGATCATGCTCTGCATCTTCAGAAATTATAATTTCAAAACGCATGTCGGTTTGATTAAAAACCGAATCTAAAACAACTTTTAAAAATTCAGTGTTTTTATATGTTGATATTATTAATGAAGCAATTGGCTTATTCATTACGATAAATGCTTATCAATTCCGTTAGTAGTCCACTTTAGTTTTTTCCTCTTAACCTCTTTTCTAATTCTATAGTTTTTTTCCCAAGTACTTTTGGTTCTATAAGGTCTAGGGTGGTCTAAATGCACACATACAGCAGAGTACCTAATTTGTTTCCCTTTTACGCCATAATTCATTAACCTTTCACCCAATTCGCGATCGAGGCCCCCATACTGCATATCCTCGTTATATCCATTTACTGCAATTATATCGTCTTTCCAGCCACTAACATTATGCCCATTCCATGTAGGTTTTGTGGTAGTAATCGTATTCATCAACTTTTGAAGGAAAGGCCTTTGAGTTAACTTCATAAATTTATAGGAGAATGGCTGCCCCATGGACATTAACCAGGACATGGTAAATGGTTTTCCCTGCTTAATATCCTCAAAAGTGATCGAATCGGAAACCTTTTTATTTAACTTTAAGTAACCACCACTAAGGAAGCAGCCCCTTTGAGCTTTTTGAAGATGAACTTCTACAAAGTCATTTCTAGGAACACAATCGCCGTCGGTAAAAATTAAATAATCGGAATTTGATTGTAAAATAGCTTTATTTAGAATCTGACATTTCTGAAAGCCATTATCGGGATGCCAAACATGAATTACATTTAAGGAAGTTGACTCCTTAAATTCATTTAGCACTTTTTGGGTTTCCTCACCAGAACCATCATCGGCAATAATAAGTTCAAAATTCTTTTCAGTTTGTAACTCATAGCCCCAAAGAGTTTTTCTTAACCATTCGGGTTGATTATAAGTTGTTACAATAACAGATGCTAAGGGTTTGTTTCCAGTAGGAGTGTTTCTGATATCAATATAAGGGTATGGCTGTTTTTTCCGGTTTTGCTTATAAAGTTTTCTTAGCTTTGCATATTTCACAAAACAGTGTTCAGATAGTAGAAAACTTATTAGTAAACCGTTGAAGCCCGACATAAACCCCCTGCGAATAAAATACGAATGAAAGAATCGCCAAAGGGTATGCAATACTATTTTGATGGAACTCGCGCGTACACCAGCTTTATAGTATTCATGTGCAGAAATGGTTGAGTACTTATTAATCTCATCTATATGCTCCTCGTAAGTTTTATAGCGCCAATGAAGCAGATGGCCTTTTAAGGAGTGAACAGATGCTCCAGGGGTCATTTTGACAACCTCATGTATGTTGGCACCATCCCACTTAGCTTTTCTTCGGTCGTAAAGCCGGATTCGTTTTTCTGGATACCAATCGGTATGAAGTATCCATTTCCCACAATAGTTATTTAATCTGATGAATTTATACCCATCGTATTGCCAGTTGTTCTTGGCCTTTAATACCTCTTGTTCAAGTTCATATGAAAGCGCCTCATCGGCATCTAGAGCTAAAATATAGTCATATGTTGCAAGAGAAACTGCGTAGTTCTTTTGATCGCGGAATCCTTCAAACTTATGCTGAACAAATCGAGCACCCAATCTTTTACAAATCTCCTCAGTTTTATCAGTCGAGAAGCTATCAACAACCAATATCTCATCAGCTACACGTTGAATAGAACGAATACAACGTTCAATGTTTTTTTCTTCGTTTAGGGTAATAATAACCGCAGAAATCTTGACCATTATCTAGTAGTGAAATTTTCGTACAAATGTATGATTTTTTTATTAGCAAATTAAAGATAAAATGCCTGACATAGAGCCAGGCATTTTATGATGAAAAAACTAATAAGATTTCTAGAGGAGACTATAAGCCGCAGTTAAACCAGCCATTACAATCGATACCATGCTCATGAGCTTGATAAGGATGTTAAGGCTAGGTCCTGATGTGTCTTTAAAGGGATCACCAACAGTGTCGCCAACAACAGCAGCTTTGTGATTATCGGAGCCTTTACCACCAAAATTACCTTCCTCGATATACTTTTTAGCATTATCCCAAGCACCACCTGAGTTAGCCATAAAAATAGCAAGTACAAAGCCAGCAGATAATCCACCTGCTAACAAACCAAGAACACCAGCAACTCCTAAAACTACGCCAGTGATAATAGGGATAATAATTGCAAGTAGTGAAGGTACAACCATTTCAATTTGGGCACCTTTAGTTGAAATGGCTACACAACGAGCGTAATCGGGCTCAGCTTCGCCTTCCATAATACCTTTGATTTCGCGGAACTGACGGCGAACCTCCTCAACCATTTTTTGGGCTGCACGGCCTACAGCGTTCATGGTTAAACCGCTAAACAGGAATGCCATAGCAGCGCCAATAAAAATACCAACTAAAACAACAGGATTCATCAGGTTAACCTGATAATAATCCATGAAATCGACAATGGTAGCTTTAGCGGTCTCAATGGTATCACCATTTGCTAAAGTTAGAGCATTTTCACCAATACGAATTAGCCCAATTTTTACCTCTTCAATATAGGAAGCAAGCAGAGCAAGCGCAGTTAAAGCCGCGGAGCCAATAGCGAAACCTTTACCCGTTGCAGCGGTTGTATTTCCAAGAGCATCAAGAGCATCGGTACGCTTGCGAACTTCAGGTCCTAATTTGCTCATTTCAGCATTTCCACCAGCATTATCGGCAATAGGTCCATAAGCATCGGTTGCTAGGGTAATACCAAGTGTAGAAAGCATACCCACAGCTGCAATACCAATACCATAAAGGCCAAGCTGAATATTTTGAGCATCAAGCATATGCTTCACATCAAAGTTGATAGCCGAAAGGAAAGCAATTAGTATGGCAAACGCAATAGTAATAACAGGAATAGCAGTAGAAACCATACCTAAACCAACGCCAGAAATAATTACAGTTGCAGGTCCAGTTTGTGCACTTTCCGATATTCTTTGAGTGGGTTTGTAGGAATGGGAAGTAAAATACTCGGTTGACTGACCGATAATAATTCCCGCGAGCAAACCAGCAACAACAGAGAATGATATACCAATCCAGTTCTCTAAACCTAAAGAGTAAAGGATTACGAAAGTAAGAACAGCAATAAGAGCAGAGCTAACATTAACACCAAGACCAAGTGAGCGAAGCAAATCGCGCATAGTTGCCCCTTCCTTGGTACGAACCATATAAATACCAAGAATTGAAAGGATAATACCAACAGCAGCAATAAGCATAGGAGCAAGTATAGCCTTATACTGCATGTCTACACTTACAGTTGCAAAAGCCGAAGCACCCAAAGCAGCAGTTGCTAGTATTGAACCAGCATATGATTCGTAAAGGTCGGCTCCCATACCAGCAACATCGCCTACGTTATCGCCAACATTATCGGCAATAGTAGCAGGGTTACGTGGGTCGTCTTCAGGTATACCTGCCTCAACTTTTCCTACAAGGTCGGCACCAACATCGGCTGCCTTTGTGTAAATACCACCACCAACACGAGCAAATAGCGCCTGTGTTGACGCCCCCATACCAAAGGTTAGCATGGTGGTAGTAATGATAATAAGCTTATGTGAGCTATCGGGCTCATCAATAAAATAGTTTAGAACAATATACCAAATGGAAATATCAAGTACTGCCAAACCTACCACAACCAAACCCATAACAGCACCCGAACGGAATGCAACTTTTAGTCCATGGTTTAAAGAGTTTTTAGCAGCATTAGCGGTTCTAGCCGAGGCAAAAGTAGCTGTCTTCATCCCAAAGAATCCAGCCAGACCTGAGAAGAAACCTCCTGTTAAAAATGCAAAAGGTGTCCACTTGTTTTGTACTCCTAAACCAAAGGCTAGGAAAACAAAGAGCAACATCAGTACAATAAACACAATAAGTACGACCCTGTACTGTTGCTTAAGATACGACATGGCACCTGTACGCACATGTTGTGCAATTTTCTTCATCAAGTCGGTACCTTCATCTTCTTTCATCATCTGCCTAAAAAAGAAATAGGCAAATGCCAAAGCAATGACCGATGCAATCGGTACAACCCAGAATAGATTGTCAATAATCATAAGGCATTATGTTTAGGTTAATATTAGTTGCCAAATTTAAACATTTTAACAATTCAAGAACGAATTCCCATCAAAAAGAAACCCATAACCTTAAATAATCAGAATTTATGCACATTCAAAACTAAACCCAAATTAACACACAAGGGTTACGCAACTGGCATTATTTATCATCTACAAATCTTAGAAATATTTTTCTCATAACCAACTACCCATAAGTACAAAAGCCTTTAAATAATCATTACATTTGCGAAAATCATTTACAATGAAGCACTCGTTTAAGGTAACTTGCACAAATATGTATGAACAAAAAATGGGTGTTTCATATGTTAGTTATCACTTTAAAAAGAATACTCATTCTTCTTTATATTAGATATTTAAAATGTTACGCGAATGAAAAGCATTGGTATTATTCCAGCACGCTATGCATCAACACGATTCCCAGGGAAACCACTTGCAATAATTGCAGGGAAACCTATGATTCAGTGGGTTTACGAAAGAGCATCCGAAGTATTTGAATGGTGCTTTGTTGCAACTGACGACGATAGAATAAAAAAAGTAGTAGAAGGTTTTGGAGGCAAGGTTGTGATGACATCGGAACAGCATAAGAGCGGAACCGACCGTTGTTCCGAGGCTCTCGATATAATTCAATCGTCATACAACCAAAAATTTGATGTTGTTGTAAACATTCAAGGCGATGAACCTTTTATTCAACCTCAACAGCTTGGTAAATTGCTAGACTGTTTCAATGACAACCAGGTTCAAATTGCCACTTTAGTGAAAGCATTCTCACCCGATGAAGATATTTTCAACCCCAATAGCCCAAAAGTTATTATCAACTCTAAAAGGCAAGCAATTTATTTTAGCCGCTCAGCAATTCCTTTTATTCGGGGAAAAGAAAAAGATGAATGGCAAAACTCGCATAAATTCTTCAAGCATATCGGATTATATGCATATCGTGATGACGTCCTGAAAAAGATAACACGTTTGAAACAAACACCACTTGAACTTGCAGAATCGCTTGAGCAGCTACGCTGGATTGAGAATGGTTTTTCCATTACAGTTGCCGAAACCGATATGGAAACCATTGCTGTTGACACCCCTGAGGACTTGGAAAGGGTCAAACAACAAGCAATCGAAATTTTAAAAGATAATTAGCCTAGGCCTAATTACAAGTATTTTTTAGTATCTCCATTAAACTTTCAACTCTTCTCGCTATCAATATTATGTAAATATTGAATTAAACATCTTGTACTAATTCTAAGATAAAAAAGATGAAAAAATTTGTACTTATACTTTTGGCTACTCTTGATTTTTGGGGAGTATTTGCACAACCAGATAGCACTGTAAACAAAATAATTGAGATTGGTAAAACCGATAACCAAACCATGCAGCTGCTCGATGAGCTCTGCAACCGAATTGGAGGAAGACTTGTAGGTTCAAACGCCTACGATGATGCTGTTATGTGGGCTGCATCTAAGTTTAAAGAGTGGGGCATGGAGGTTATAACGGAGGATGTTGGTATTTTGCCAGTAGGTTTTAACCGTGGACCATCATTTGGCCGCATGCTATCACACAATGGTGAGATATTGCACTTTGCCACACCATCATATACTGCAGGTACAAAGGGCGTTCAAAGAGGTCATGTAGTTATAGAACCAAAAACTCGTAAAGAGTTTGAACGCATGAAGGGTAAACTAAAGGGAGCCTGGGTTCTTATCTCGGGCGAAAATAATGGCTGGCCCATTGATTTCTCGGAAGAAGCTGATGCTCATCGTGCTGAGGTTATTGCTAAAAATGAAATTATTCAAGCAAAAAATGATTCTATAAGATGGCTTAACTGGAAAAACAGAAAAAACAAGGCACTTCAAAAGGAACTTCTTCCTTACGAGGAGGAACCTGCTCTATTCTACAAAGAGATGGTTGAAGCAGGTATCTTGGGAATTATACAATCATCAAAAGTACCCATTAGGGCGCTATATGACAGAAAGAACCTTGATAAAATGAGCTGGGATAATCTGCCTAAGGTCCCAGACATTAAACTTGATGAACACCAGTATGATAAAATAAAAAAACTAGTAGAAGAACGTCAGTACGTAATTTTGGAGTTTGATATTCGCAACCATTTTCGACCAGGACCTGTTCCCTTTCAGAGTGTTTTTGGTATAATCAAGGGCACTGAAAAGCCAGATGAACTTGTAATAATGGGGGGACATCTCGATGCATTTGATGTTGCAACAGGCGCTTCCGATAATGCCTCGGGTGCAGTACCAGCCATGGAAGCAGCTAGGCTTATTATGAAAGCAGGTGGCAAACCCAAACGAACCATTATTGTTGCCCTTTGGGCAGGTGAGGAATTTGGACTATTAGGCTCTATGGCGTGGGTTAAACGCTATGAAGACATATTACCTAAAGTTTCAGCCATGTTTAACCGCGATGGTGGTCCAACTGTTCCCACAAGCATTTCTGTTCCAAAAGCCATGCTAGCTGATTTTAAAAAAATATGTGAACCTATCCCTAGTATAAATCCAAAGTTCCCTTTCGAAATAAAAGAATCAAAACCACGACCAAAACCTAAGCGTCCTGGTGGTACCGATTCATCGCCTTTTCTAATGGCTGGAGTTCCAGCGCTTAGCTTTGGCACTTCCGATATTGAAGGAAAAGATTTTAGCTATATGGAGATTTGGCATACCGAACGCGACACCTATGAAAAATGCCCTCCTAGCTATATGAACCACACATCAATCGTTACAGCAGTTACAGTATATGGAGTAGCAAATCTTGACCACTTACTATCAAGAGAGGGATTTTTTGCCCCAGAGGCTGAACCTGTAAAAAAGGCTAAGAAAAAGAAAAAAAGATAGGTTAAATTAGTAAGATTGGGAAAAATCTCGGCCATGGGTGTTAACCTGTGGCTGATTTTTTTTGTTGACTTAATACAATTTAAACATTATCTTGTATTGATAAATGATAAATGCTACGGAATAATTACATCAAAATAATAAGATGTAAATATCCTGTCGCGAAATAAGAAAGAGATGAAAAATCTGCTCAGGTTATTTTTTATTGCGTTTTCACTTACTATATCTTCGTGCAAGATAAGCTATATACCAAACTCGTTCAACAGCCCTCTCCTTCGTAATAAAGGCGACGGTCAACTAAACACCCAAATAGGAATATCAGGTGTAGAAGTTCAATCGGCCTATGCTGTTACCGATAATCTTGGTCTTATCCTAAATGGTCAAATTATTAAGCGAAATGATAAAGAAAGTGAACTAGGCATTGTAACTAAAAAACAAACTCTATTTGAAGGTGGCATTGGTTATACAGAGAAATTTAGTGATAGTGGAATATTCGAGTTTTTTGCTGGTGGAGGAGCAGGAGTAGTACCCGCTAATTTCAGGACGATAGAATGGACTGGTCCAGCTGAAATATCGTACCAGCGGTATTTTATTCAACCAGCAATAGGATTCTTCAATGAATTTATTGATTTCAGCGTAGTATCACGACTTGCATTGGTGAACATGGGGCCACAAAAAAATTGGTTTTATGAACCTGGTGCAGTGCTAAAAATTGGTTACCGTAGGGTTCGATTCGTCGGAAACATGGGGTTCTCAATCCCTTTTAGAAAATATGACGAACGTTATTGGGACAACTTCCCATTTACCCTTTCTGTGGGTATTCACTTCAACTTTGGGAAATGTAAACTTGCAGAGTAATATTTATAAGTCCTTTATAAGATTTTCAATAACCTCAGGATAGTATTTCCACTCTAGCTCATGAACACGTGTTGCCAATGATTTTACTGTATCATCGTCCTTAACTTCGCAGCGTGCCTGAAAAACAATATCTCCTTCGTCGTACCGTTCATTTACATAATGGATAGTGATACCGCTAAATTTTTCGCCAGCCTTAATAACAGCCCGATGAACCCTATCGCCATACATTCCTTTACCACCATACTTAGGGAGTAAAGCTGGATGAATATTTACAATTCTACTAGGAAATGCAGACACTATTTCCTCAGGTATCATTTTTAGGAACCCTGCCAGAACAATGAAATCGATATTATTCTCAGTTAGATGTTGCAGTACCGATCCATCTTGCAATTCAGCTTTAGAAAAAACATATAGAGGAATACTATACTTTTTAGCACGCTCTATTACAAAGGCTTTAGGGTTGTCGGTTGCAATTAGCTTAACCTTTCCGTATTGTTTTCTTAGTTCGAAGTGCTTGATAATCTGCTCAGCGTTAGATCCTGAACCCGAAGCAAAAATCGCTATGTTTTTCATTTTCTGTATCTTAGAAATCTTTTTTAAACGATCGTCAAAAAATTTTTGTTAATGAAGGTCAAAAATATGAACAAAAAAATTACTTTTGCCACGTTTTTTACATCTGATTTGTTTTCAGATGAAAATATTTTTTTCTTTGTGAACAGAAAACTCTAATTACTAACTAAATTTTAAAATTATGTCAGACATTGCAACTAGAGTTAAGTCAATCATCGTTGACAAATTAGGAGTAGATGAGAACGAGGTAACTCCTGAAGCAAGTTTCACCAACGATCTTGGTGCTGATTCATTGGACACTGTAGAATTAATCATGGAATTTGAAAAGGAATTCAACCTATCTATTCCTGATGAAGATGCTGAAAAGATTGGCACCGTTGGCGATGCAATCAAGTACATTGAAGAGCACAGCAAGTAATTAAAATTTATTAACCAGTAAGGCAAATTTTGGTTTAAATAAAACTTATTTAGTTATGGAAATGAAGCGTGTTGTTGTTACAGGTATTGGAACCATTAACCCCTTAGGTAACAATATTCAGGAATACTGGACCAACCTCGAGAATGGAGTTAGTGGTTGTGAACTTATTACAAGTTTTGACACGTCGAAATTCAGAACCAAATTTGCCTGCATGGTCAAAAATTTTGACCCTAATAATTACTTCGACCGAAAAGAGGTAAAAAAACTCGATCCTTATTCACAATTTGCGCTGGTGGCAGTTGAAGAAGCCATGAAGGATTCGGGACTAAACCTTGAGGCAATAGACCATGATATGGCCGGAGTAATTTGGGCATCGGGCATTGGGGGACTACAAACCCTTACCGAGGAATTAAGGAGCTATTTCGGTGGTGATGGTACTCCCCGATTTAGCCCTTTTTTCATTCCTAGAATGATTTCAGATATTGCTGCAGGTCACATTTCAATGAAATATGATTTCCGTGGTCCTAACTTCTCAACTGTTTCGGCCTGTGCATCTGCAACCAACGGCATTATCTGTGCTCTCGATGTTATTCGTACCGGTAAAGCAAACATTGTTATTACTGGAGGTTCTGAAGCTTCTGTTAACGAAATTGGATTAGGCGGATTTAATGCTTTACAAGCATTATCGACCCGAAACGACGAGTATAAGACAGCTTCACGCCCGTTTGATGCAACTCGCGATGGTTTTGTTATGGGCGAAGGTGCTGGTGCACTTATACTTGAAGAATACGAGCATGCTAAAGCCCGTGGGGCTAAAATTTACTGTGAGTTGGCAGGCGGCGGTATGTCGGCCGACGCTTACCACCTGACAGCACCCCACCCCGAAGGGTTAGGCGCACGTAAGGTAATGGAGAATGCTTTGCGTGATGCTGGAATGAAACCAGAAGAAATTGATTATATCAATGTTCATGGGACATCTACCCCACTTGGTGATATTGCTGAAACAAAAGCCATTAAGCAAGTTTTTGGTGAACATGCCTATAAGTTAAATATCAGCTCTACCAAATCAATGACTGGTCATCTCCTTGGTGCTGCTGGAGCTATAGAAGCACTAGCTGCTATAATGGCAGTTCATAAAGATATTATTCCACCTACCATTAATCTAAAAGAGGTTGACCCTGAAATTGACAGCAAGCTCAACCTAACTCCTAATAAGGCTGAAAAACGCACTATTAGAGCCGCATTGAGTAATACCTTTGGTTTTGGTGGTCATAATGCATCTATCATTCTAAGAAAATTGTAGCATTTTACAGTGTTAAAGTTTTTAAGCAAACCATTTCGACAGCTTACCATTCCGGCAAGTGATAGAGAATTTTACAGAAGTCTAAAACATATTTTAGGGTATTCCCCCGATAATTTGGAAATTTACAAGCTGGCCTTAATACATAGGTCAGCTTCTGTTATTATTTCACCTGGTCAAAAATTTGACAATGAACGTTTAGAGTATCTGGGTGATGCTGTACTTGATGCCATTGTTGCCGATTTCCTTTTTGGGGAATTTCCAAGTGGCGATGAAGGGTTCCTTACCAAAATGCGCTCAAAAATAGTGAGTCGCAACAGTATGAACCAACTTGCTGTTAGTATTGGATTACCTAACCTAATAATGGTTAGCAACGGAGCTCTGAACCATCAGAAATATATTTATGGCAATGCTTTGGAAGCTATTGTTGGCGCAATGTTTATTGATAAGGGTTTTAAGTTTACTAGCGATGTAGTAATTAATAATTTTTTACGCCAACACATTAATCTTGATGAACTACAAGCTATAGAGCACGACTATAAGAGCAAGTTACTTGAAATAGCCCAGAAGCACCATGTTAAAGTTACGTTCGACACCCACGCTATAAATACTGAGAAACAATCACCACACTTTGAGGCCATATTATTTTGGGATGAGAACGAAATAGGGCGCGGTTCTGGAAACTCCAAAAAAGAAGCAGAGCAAGGTGCATCGAAGCAGGGTATTGACTGGCTTGAAAAAAATATCTTAAGTAATTCAGATGAATAGAACAACTCTATAATCTAAATTCGAAAGCCCATTACTAGTATATCATCTACCTGCTTCTGATTACCTTTAAACTCCTCGAATCGTTCTCGTAAAACTTCTTTTTGCTTTTCCAAAGGCAAATGTTGTATATCCAGTAGTAATCTTTTCAAATTTGCCATCATAAACTTAGTGTTTTTAGGGCCACCAAACTGATCGGAATAACCATCGGAAAGCAGGTAAAACAAATCCGTTTCGAAAATCTTAAAACGATAGTTGGTAAAGTGGCGCTCACCAAGTAAGTGATGCCCTATAGGCATCTTATCGCCTTTAACCTCAAGAAAGTTAACTCCATCTTTAGAGTCGAATAATTTGAAATGATTGGGAACCTCATTGCTATCCTTTCTAGCTACAAAAAGCGGGAAGTATCCACCAGCATAATCGGCAACCCTATTCTCTTTGTTTACAATCAATAACCCCATGTCGATACCATCATGTGATTCACTATCATCAAAAGATTGGTTCAATGAGGAAATTACCAAACGTCTTAAACGATAAAGCACATCAGCAGCATTTTCAAAATGTTGTGTTGATGTTAACTCCTTAAAAAGCGTAATGCCCAACATACTCATAAAGGCACCAGGAACACCATGCCCCGTACAATCGGCAACGGCAATTGCAAGTCGGCCATCAGTTAAATGTGTCACCCAATAAAAATCGCCACTAACTATGTTCTTAGGCTGATAAAAAACAAAATAATCGGTTAAACATGCTGATATATGTTGATCTGAAGGCAAAACAGCAGACTGTATTCTGCTAGCATAGCGTATGCTATCGGTTATCTGTTTTTGCTGCTCTGCAATTTGGTCGCGCTGCCTTTCAGCTAAATCGCGTTGGGCCTCAATCTCGTGTTTTTGATTCTCTATTTCTGATTTTTGCCTTAAAATCTCTGCGTTCTGCAAAACCAGCAACTGATTGGTTTTCTTTTTCTCCCTATAAAACCAAAAAACAACAGCAACTAATGCCAAACTTAAAACCAAAGCAATGGATATAAGCATAGTTGCTAGTCTTTGTCTTTCTAGCTTGGCTTGCTGTACAACCTCGCGTTGGCGTGTTATTAGTTCTTGTTCTCGCTCTCGCTTCTCAAAATCGTATTGCATCTCTAACTTTGCAATCTGCCCAGCATTAACACTATCTTTAAGTTCGGAATATTTTGTAAAGTAATTAAAAGCAGTTTGATAGTTTCCCATCTTCTTTTCTGCCTGTGAGAGGCTAAAATAAATATCTCTTAAATCGGTAGTAATTTTATGTTTTTGTGCATCGGTAAGAGCTGTCTTAAGAAGATTAAGGCCCTTGGCTAGGTTACCCTTTTTGAACTCTACCTCACCTAAATATCTATTTAGTTTTGCAATATCAATGCTATCGTTTACGTTTTGTTTCAGTTCAAGCGACTGGTTAAGGAAATGCTCGGCTCTCTCATAATTTCCCTTATCAAAGTAGATAATCCCCATAAGCAGGTAGTTCGCTGCTTGAGCGTGTAAATTACCATTAGCAACATTCTCGTAAACAATTTTATTAAGTAAGTCAAGCGCTTTGTCGTAAATACCAAGCTGATAGTAGATATTAGCAAGTTCTGTTTGTGTAAGTGTAATACCAGTCTTATTTTCTAACCTGCGATACAGATTAAGAGCATTCTCGGCATATTGAAGAGCTCTTTCATTAATTTCTAAACGGCTAAATAAACGGGAGATACTGAGCGAAGTCCAAGCCATTCCCTCCATTTCTTCGGCTTGTTCAAATATCTCAAGGGCATCTAACATGTACTGCAATGCGATGGGGAAGTTACCAGTAATTGTAAAAACGGTACCCACATTAACCAATGTACGGGCAACCTCAACTTTATCTCCTATCTTGTAATTTAGGTCTAGAGCCTTTTTGTACTCATCAATAGACTGATTGTAATAGCTTTTAAGCTGAAATACATTCCCCATTCGGTTATGCAAAAGAGCTTGTAGTTTGAAATCATTAACTTTCTCGGCAATTTCTAAGGACTTCCGAAAGTTTTCGAGAGCTAGTTCAAAATCATTTCTATTGTAATATGCATAACCAAGCGAATAGTAAATTTTGGCAGCAAGTAGAGGCTCCTGAATTGAGTCGACCAGTGCTAATGCTTTACGTGCAACAATAACTGCTGAATCATGGTTCTTTATCCTGTAATATTCTACTTTTTTTAACAGGCTATCAACTTTGCTTTTGCTAGTAGAAGAAATAGCATTCAATGAAGAAATAGCAAAAAACAGTAAAAGAAACGCTATCTTTTTATACATACTTTACCTCTTTATATCTGCAGCAATTTAGCAAATAATTAAAATTCAGCGTGTCTAATTTGGATATTTATAAAGCTCTTTTATAAAAAAAACAATGCCGTTTAAAACATTTTAGTAAATTTACGATTGTCATATGAAGCATTTTTTCAGTAAAACTCTCAAACAATTGGGGCAATGAAATTTGATATATTCAAAAACTTACGGATTGGAGCCAAGCTTTTAATTGGTGTACTTTCCACCTCAATACTAATAATGATAGCTATAGGTCTTGTTATAGGATTTAGAATAAATAGGATTGCCCGTGACAATGCAATAAAAATAGCCCAAACCGAGGCCCAAAAATCGGCCAACCAGCTTAAATCAGAACTCGATTTGGATATGGGTTTTTCTCGTGCCCTTGCTCATTCTCTATATATCTATCCTAAATTCGACACAGTTCTGCTCGATTCTGTTTTTTATAACATCGTTAAAAATCAGGTTGAAAATAATTCACGATATCTAACAGTATGGTATACCATAGAGCTATGGTCGTTTCGCCCTAACTATAACAAAACATATGGCCGGCGTTCTATAACCGCTTATCTGAATGAGGCAGGTTTCGGAATCGATCTGGAATATAAAAATCTTAGTGGCGACGATATCACTTCAAATTATTACGCATCAAAAACATGCAACTGTGAGATGCTGCTAGACCCATACACTTTTACCTATGGAGGCAAAGAGGTTCTTGCCACGAGTTTAAGTGTTCCCATTAGGGTTAATGGGAAATTTGCTGGTTTAGGTGGTGTGGATATATCTCTTGAAAAATTTCAAAACGATATTGAAGCCATAAAACCCTACGTGGGAACCACAGTCACACTTGTTTCAGGGGATGGCAGGATTATTGCCAATACCGACAAGGAGCTCTCGAAAGAATTTTTCAACAGCATCTATCCCGAACTTGAGGAAAAATACCAGGTAACCCAAAAAATAAAAGAAAAGAGCAATACCATTTTTTTCAACAATGTAAATGGTGAGGAATATCTAAATGTTCTTTCAATTGTAGAGGTGGGGAACTCTCCCAATGCCTGGGGTTTGCTCCTATCCATGCCATTATCGGAAATTGTTAAAGATGCTCGAAAATCGGTCCTTTATACCATTTTGGTATTTCTATTCGGCATAATCCTACAGGCACTAGCCATATGGTACGTATCGACCAAAATCTCAAAACCCATAAAGCAAACCACGGCGCTACTTAATACCATAGCTGAAGGCGATATCGATATTAACAAAAAAATTCGCATTAAAACCGGCGACGAAATAGAGGAGATGGCCAATTCAGCCAATAAACTTATTGAAGGACTTACTCATACCGAAAAGTTTGCCCGAGAAATTGGCGAAGGGAAACTTGATACTAACTTTAAACTCTTAAGCGAGAAGGATAAGCTAGGCAAGGCTTTAATTGAAATGCAACAAAGCCTTATTCGTGCTAAGGAGCTAGAGGAAAAACGCAAAGAAGAAGAGAAACAACAGAACTGGGCAACTCAAGGCATGGCCCTATTTGGCGAAGTGTTGCGAAGAAACAATGACAATATCAAAGAGCTTTCCTATCATATTGTTAAAAATTTGGTAGAGTATACCAAGTCGGTTCAAGGAGGAATTTTTATTCTCAACGAAAACGAACCCAATAACCCTGTTCTTGAAATGACTGCCTGCTATGCTTTCAACCGCAGGAAAATGATTGAAAAGTCAGTTCTCCCTAACGAAGGATTGGTAGGCCGTTGCTTTGTTGAAAAGAAAACCATCTTGTTAAAAGATATCCCTAAGGACTATATTAAGATAACCTCAGGCTTAGGTGAAGATAATCCTAATTGCCTCCTCATTGTTCCTCTTATCGATAACGATAAAGTTCAGGCAGTTATTGAACTGGCAACATTTACTTCGTACCAAAAATATCAAATTGAATTTATTGAAAAGTTAGGGTCAAGCATTGCTTCAACTCTTGCCAACGTTAAAATCAACATTCGTACCGCTCAGCTCTTAGCTCAAACCCAGCAGCAAGCCGAGGAAATGAAGGCACAGGAAGAGGAGATGCGTCAAAATCTTGAAGAGCTTACCGCTACCCAGGAGGAGATGGAAAAAATTAAAGCTCAGGAAATTGAAAATGAACGCCGCAGATATGAACAGGAAAAGGCATTTATTGAACAGCTAAAACAGAAAAATCAGGAGCTTGTCCAAAAACAGGAAGAGCTGGAGTGGGAGCAAATCATGTTCAAGGCCCTTATGAATGCATTACCTGCTAGAATCTCATTCAAAGACAAAGATTGTAAGTATATAAGAATCAACGAAACAAAGAGAAAAGCTCTTAACCTTAACAGCATTGATGATATTATTAACAAATCGGATTTCGATATATTTGGAAAGGAGCATTTTGAAAGAACTTTCAAAGAGGATAACGACGTAATGCAATCGGGTGAAGCCATTTTGAATCAGGATGAGTTCATCCGGTTTAAAGACGGAACCGTATCGTGGGGCAATACAAGCAGGATACCTTTAAAAAACAAATCGGGTGAAATTGTGGGTATCCTTGTTATAACACTCGATGTTACCGAAAAGAAAAACTTTGCATTTGAGCTAGAACTTGCTAACAAAGTTAACGATACCCTGATTTCGGAATATCCTGCGCTTATTTATAAGATTGATAAGAACGGCATTATCCAAACATGTAAGGGTAAACTTCTTGAAACCCTCAATCTAAAAGAGGAAAATTTAATTGGTAAAAGCATACATAAAGTGTTCCCCGAAGTGCCAACGCTAGAAGACAGTGAAATTAATGATGATGGATTAATTATTTCAAACTCTCCATCAAACAACAATAAAAATTTAGAGCTTAAGCATATTATCTTTAGAAACAAATCAACCTATAATGGTTACATGGGAATGGTTTTTAATGTGAAGTAACTGATATTATATTTTTGTAAACAAAACTCTACATCTATTCTGGTGTAGAGTTTTTATTATTTCATAGCTTACTTGAGCTTTTTACTCGACATTAATCCTTGCATAAGTTTTTGTATTGACAATTAACAACCCATCTTTTTTTAAGTTGACTCCAACTTTCATTAAACTTGTAAAACCTTTTATTCATTTCGTTGTTTTATACTTTAATGAAGAAAGTATTATCCATATTACTATCAACAATTGTACTTCTCAGTCATCTATCATTGACTGTTGGAACTCATTACTGCCATAACAAGGCTATAGAGTCCAAAATAATAATGGGTAATACACACTTGGGGTGTGGAATGGAGATAAAGGATGAATCTCACAATTCTCCTAGCTCCAATGAAATGATTATTACTAACCCCAAATGTTGCTATAACACTTACCAAATCATACAATCAACCGAAGAGTTTGTCCATAATTCATATTTACCCGATTTACAAATTGATTTTTTTATTGCCATTGTTCAACAAGTACAATCGATAAAAATCTATTCAGCAGTAGCTGAAAAGATTGGTCTAATTTTAACTCCTCCCCCATTGATTGAAAAGGACATACAAGTTCTTTTTCAATCTTTTCTTAATTGATTTTTGCTATTTAAGGAGATATATACACTCTTTTGAGAGTGTTTTAGCTTTTAGTTTTTAGCCACATTCAAACCTTTAAAAACAAAAAATCATGCTAAATAAAATTGTTAAGTATTTCTTAAATAACAGGCTAGTTACCATACTTGTACTAATTGGTCTTGTTACATGGGGTATTGTTACCTCACCTTTTGGATGGCAAATTGGAGGTTTGCCAAGTGACCCGGTACCTGTTGATGCAATACCCGATATCGGGGAAAACCAACAGATAGTTTTTACCCCCTGGACCGGACGCTCACCTCAAGACATTGAGGACCAAATAACATATCCATTAACAACCTATCTTCTGGGCATACCGGGTGTAAAGGCAATCCGAAGCTCGTCAATTTTTGGGTTTTCAAGTATCTACATAATTTTCAACGATGATGTTGACTTTTACTGGTCTCGGACACGAATACTGGAGAAGTTAAACTCACTTCCTTCGGGTCTACTACCAAATGGTGTACAACCATCGCTAGGACCAGATGCCACTGCATTAGGCCAGGTTTACTGGTACACTATCGAAGGAAGGGATAAAAATGGGAATCCTACAGGTGGATGGGACTTACATGAGATACGTACCGTTCAGGACTTCTACGTAAAATATGCTCTAAACTCAACCGATGGTGTTTCCGAAGTTGCTTCAATTGGTGGTTACGTTCGTGAATACCAAATAGACGTGAACCCCGATGCATTAAAAGCGTACAATATACCATTGCATAAAGTAATGCAGGCCGTTCGGAAATCGAACCGCGATATTGGAGCCAAAACCGTTGAAATAAACCTTGCAGAATACCTTGTCCGTGGTTTAGGCTACGTTAAAAGCGTTGAAGATATAGAGAAAGCGGTTGTTGCGGTTCACGATAACGTACCCATAAGAGTAAAGAATATTGCTAATGTTACCTTGGGTCCGGCAACACGTAGAGGCGCATTAGACAAGGATGGTGCTGAAGTGGTAGGTGGTGTTGTAGTTGCACGTTATGGTGCAAACCCATTACAAGTTATAAACAATGTCAAGGAGAAAATAAAAGAGATATCTCCCGGCCTTCCCAAGAAAACATTAGCTAATGGTGTGGAAAGCCAGCTTACCATAGTTCCTTTCTATGATAGGTCTCAACTCATATACGAGACCCTTGGAACACTTGAGGAGGCACTCTCTTTAGAGATACTCATTACAATTCTTGTCATTATTGTAATGATATATAACCTCCGCGCCTCAGTTCTTATTTCAAGCTTACTACCCATAGCTGTACTAATGGTTTTTATTGCCATGCGCTACTTTGGTGTTGATGCCAACATTGTGGCTCTATCAGGTATTGCCATTGCAATAGGTACAATGGTCGATTTAGGAATAATCCTATCCGAAAACATAGTCAAACATATCGAAGAAGCTCCACCTGGTCAAAATCTTTTAACCACCGTTTACAATGGCTCAGCCGAGGTTAGCTCTGCAATTCTTACTGCCGTTTCCACCACAATTGTCAGTTTTATTCCCGTTTTTACCATGCAGGCCGCCGAAGGAAAACTTTTTGTGCCACTGGCTTTTACAAAAACTTTTGCATTAACAGCCGCACTTATTGTATCGCTAATCATTCTTCCAACATTAGCCTACTGGTTCTTTGGCTTTAAAATTAAAAAAGAAAACCATAAAAAATGGTTTAATACATTACTTGTTGTAGCCGGGATATCAGGATTGTTTCTTAACAACGCCTGGGCTGGTATCCTTCTGTTTCTATTTGGAATCATCCCATTTATCAAACCAAGTATTACTAATAGGTGGGGCAACATTAGGTTCGTTGGTAAAATAATTGATAATATTGAGCTGATTTTAGTGGTTGTAGGTGTAACATGGCTACTTGCAAAATATTGGCTCCCTCTGGGTGCTGGTAAAAGCACTTTCCTAAACTTCATTTTTGTTTCCATTCTGGTGGGGTTTATTTTAGGTTTCTTCAGCCTGATCCAGATATCCTATAAGCGTATCCTTTCTTGGTGTCTAAGAAACAAGGTCAAGTTTCTTCTTATTCCTACCTTTCTAATTTTCCTAGCATTGAATATTTGGCTTGGGTTCTCTAATATTGTTGGTTTTGTTGCCAAATCAACCGACGCCTTAGGTTGGAACATACGCACTACCTACGTATGGTCAAAACTTGCTCATACATTTCCTGGAATTGGCAAAGAGTTTATGCCCTCACTCGACGAAGGGAGTTTTCTACTTATGCCCACATCAATGCCGCACTCGGGTTTTGAGTATAACCGCAAAGTGGTTGGGCAGCTGGATATGCTGCTCACCAATATTCCCGAAGTTGATTTGACTGTAGGAAAACTGGGACGAGTTGAATCGGCCCTTGACCCTGCACCAATTTCAATGTACGAAAACATTATTAACTACAAACCCGAATATGCTCTTGATACAAAGGGGCACAGGAAACGCTTTAAAACAGATAAGAATGGTAACTTTATACTGAAAAATGGCGATACTCTTAGTAATGATGCCATTCTTTCAAAGCACCTGTCTGAAAAAGACCTTATACCCGACGAAGATGGTAGCTACTTCAGGAACTGGCGCGCTCACATTAAATCAACCGATGATATCTGGAAGGAAATTGTAGCCGCAACCAAAATCCCGGGAGTAACATCAGCTCCAAAGTTGCAGCCAATCGAAACTCGGTTAGTTATGCTTCAAACCGGTATGCGAGCCCCTATGGGCATTAAAGTTTACGGGCCCAATCTCAATACAATAGAGGATTTTGGCCTAAAACTGGAAAATATTCTCAAACAAGTGCCTTCGGTTAAAGCAGAAGCTGTTTTTGCCGACCGCATTGTAGGAAAACCATACATTCATCTCAAAATTAACCGGGATAAGATTTCTCGTTTCGGGCTTAACGTTGAAGACGTTCAGCAAACAATTGAAACGGCAATAGGGGGAATGACAATATCTTCCACAGTTGAAGGACGAGAACGTTATCCTATCCGCGTTCGTTACCCTCGTGAGCTTCGCGACAACCCGGAATCGCTGGGCAGCGTACTTATCCCAACACCTACAGGCGCTCAACTACCATTAAGAGAGTTGGTTGACATTGAATACGTTCGAGGCCCTCAAGCCATTAAGAGTGAAAACACATTCCTTGTCGGCTATGTTTTATTTGATAAAAAAGATGGTTATGCCGAGGTGGATGTGGTTAATGATGCGCAAAATCTGATTCAACAGAAAATTGATGCAGGTGAACTGGTAGTCCCATCCGGCGTTAGCTATAAGTTTTCAGGTAGCTACGAAAATCAGGTTCGTGCCGAAAAAAGGCTAAGCATAATTGTTCCCATTGTTCTTATCATTATATTTCTAATCCTCTATTTCCAGTTTAAGTCTGTTTCCACCTCGTTTATGATATTTAGCGGGATAGCATTAGCTTTTAGCGGTGGATTCATCTTGCTATGGTTATACGGACAAGGTTGGTTTCTAAACTTTTCCATATTTGGAACTAACATCCGCGAGCTATTCCAAATGGGAACTGTTAACCTTAGTGTTGCCGTATGGGTTGGTTTTATTGCTCTCTTTGGTTTAGCTACCGACGATGGTGTGCTTATAGGGACATACCTTGACCAGAGCTTCAAACGTAATCTTCCAAAAACAGTTGAGGAAATTCGTTCGGCTGTAATTGAAGCCGGCCAACGACGAATCAGACCGGCAGTGATGACAACTACAACTACCATAATTGCCCTTCTCCCGGTTCTCACCTCAACCGGACGCGGTGCCGATATCATGTTTCCTATGGCAATCCCAAGTTTTGGTGGGATGATAATGGCTTCTATTACCTACTACTTAGTTCCAACGTTGTACAGCATGCGCATGGAATATCAACTTAAAAAACAAAAATCATGATTC
Organism: Tenuifilum thalassicum; assembly: GCF_013265555.1. Classification (GTDB taxonomy): domain Bacteria; phylum Bacteroidota; class Bacteroidia; order Bacteroidales; family Tenuifilaceae; genus Tenuifilum; species Tenuifilum thalassicum. The sequence continues at coordinate 3,111,447 of NZ_CP041345.1, forward strand.
GATTTATTATACTATCAATCGCTCTAACGCTATTTGGCTTTGGCAGTTTTGCCCAAACTTTCGACGATTACTTCAAATTAGCCGCCGAAAATAATCCAGGGTTAAAGGCCCAATACAACGAGTACGAAGCTGCCCTGCAAAAGGTTGATCAGGTTAAAGCATTACCCGATCCCACATTCTCGTTTGGCTACTTCATTTCACCCGCCGAAACTAAGGTTGGACCTCAAAAAGCAAAACTCTCCCTTTCGCAGATGTTCCCTTGGTTTGGAACACTTAAAGCTCAAGGTGATGCCGCTGCCTTAATGGCTGAGGCTAAGTATCAAAATTTCATTGATGCTCGTAATAAACTACGATTAGAACTCGCCGCTGCTTACTTCCCGTTATATGAACTTAATGAATGGATACGGATTGAGCAAGAAAATATCAACGTACTTAAATCGTATAAAACCATTGCAAATCAAAAATTTAATGAAGGAGCTGGTTCAATGGTCGACGTTTTAAGAGTTGATATCATGCTTAAGGATTCCGAAACCAACCTTGAAATTCTCAAAACTAAAGAAACACCCCTAATCGCTTCCTTTAACAAGCTTTTAAATCGACCCGAAAATGAAGCTGTAAGCACAGGCGATTCGCTCAAAACAATTTTGTTGCCAACCGACTTCCGCAAAGACTCCCTGACTGCATTGAATCCTAAAATAAAAGCCCTTTCATTAAAACTTCAGGCAAGCCTTGCCAGTGAACGAGCTGCAAAGAAGCAGGGCCTTCCTAAACTCGGCGTAGGTTTGGATTATGTTATTGTTGATAAGGGTTCAAACCTATCGTTACCCGATAATGGCAAGGATATAGTAATGCCCATGATCTCTATCAGCATACCTATTTTTAGGTCGAAGTATAACGCACTGGTAAAGGAAGCTCAGCTAACCCGGAAAGGGTACGAAAATAAATTACTTGACGAAACGAATACTCTAGTTTCGGAATATGAAATGGCAATGTTTCAGCTTAACCAGCAGGAACAGCTTATATCGCTTTACCAAAAACAGATTGAAACCACAAAACAATCTATTAACCTGCTTTTAACCTCGTATGCCAACTCGGGCAAAGAGTTTGAGGAAGTGTTGCGAATGCAACAACAGCTGCTTAAATACCAGAAGATGCATATTAGTGCACTGGTTCAGTATCAGATTGCAGTGGAAAAAATCAATTATCTAACCTCTAATATTTACTAAAATGAAATCGATAAGTAAAAACACAATAATTATTTCCGTATCGGCACTTATTGTTGGACTTTTGGCAGGTTGGCTCTTTTTCGGGAGCAGCCAAAAGGATATACACGATGACCATGAGCATATTAAAACCGAGGTAAACGGACAAACAATATGGACCTGCTCCATGCACCCCCAAATTCGTCAAACCGAACCCGGCGACTGCCCAATCTGCGGTATGGATTTAATTCCTTTGGAAGATGATAAGCACGCAGAGGTCGACCCCACCGCAATAAGTATGTCGCCAACAGCTATGAAACTGGCAAATGTTAGTACTACAGTCGTAGGAAAATCAAAACCGGTTAAAGAGATCAGCTTGTACGGCAAGGTACAGGCCGATGAACGTTTAATCTATACCCAATCGGCCCATATTCCCGGTAGAATAGAAAATTTGCTAATCAACTTTACCGGCGAGTTTGTGAAAAAGGGACAAGTTATTGCTCATGTTTACTCGCCTGAACTTGTTACGGCCCAGAAAGAGCTCTTTGAGGCACAAAAAATATCCAATATACAACCTCAACTATTTGAGGCGGCAAAAGAAAAACTTCTTAACTGGAGGCTTTCAAAAACACAGATAAACGAGATATTAGAATCAGGAGAGGTAAAAGAATCATTCCCTATAATCTCTGATATAAACGGCTATCTTATTACCAAAAAAGTGAATGAGGGCGATTATGTAAAAAAGGGTCAACCTCTATTTGAAATTGCCGACTTATCAAAGGTTTGGGTACTATTTGACATTTACGAATCGGATATTAGCTGGATTAAATTAGGCGATAAGGTTGATTTCACCGTAGCTTCATTGCCCGGTGAAACCTTTTCGGGAGAGATTTCTTATATCGACCCCGTAATTGATCCTAAAACACGTGTTTCAAAAGCTCGAGTAGAGGTAGTGAACCCCAATGGTAAACTAAAACCAGAGATGTTTGCTTCCGGAGTTGTTAAAGCTTATATCGCTAGCAAGCAGAACTCGATTGTTGTTCCAAAATCTGCAGTATTATGGACCGGTAAACGTTCAGTTGTTTACGTCAAAACCGTTTCGGACCAAGGTGTTTACTTCAATATGCGCGAGGTCACATTAGGCGAATCGTTAGGCGATAGCTATATTATTGAGAATGGTCTGATGGAAGGCGAAGAGATTGCTGTTAACGGTACCTTTAGCATCGATGCTGCTGCTCAGCTTGCCGGTAAACCTAGCATGATGAACCCCGAAGGTGGTAAGGTTATGACAGGCCACAACCATGCAGGAATGAATATGAACGAAAGCGAATCAGGTAATGAAGCCATGAATGAACCTATAAAAAACACACCTAAACTTGTAACTATCGACAATCGAGCAAAACGTGCATTAGAACCGCTATTCAGCAATTACCTGAAATGGAAAGATGCCCTAACGAACGATGATTTCAAATTGGCCCAACAAATGGCTAAAAATATGAAAAGTACGCTTAGCTCAATTGATATGAACATTTTTAAAAATGCCGCTCATGTTTTATGGATGGATTATAGTAAAGAACTAAGTGCTAGTTTAGAGCATGTTGAACATTATTCCGATATAGAGCAGCTGAGAAAATCATTTATGAAAGCCTCTGCAATCATGATTAAAATGGTAGAAACATTCAAACCTGTTAATCAGGTTATCTACATACAACACTGTCCTATGGCTAACAATAATAATGGTGCCGACTGGCTTAGCACTGATAAGGAAATCAAAAATCCTTATTTCGGCAGTTCCATGTTAACCTGTGGAGAGGTTACAAAAGAAGTTAAATAACCTATTTTTTAACATTTAAATTTTAGAACTATGAAAACAAAAGTTTTATTACTAATCGGAATGTTCCTTTTTGGAGCAAGTTCGGTATTTGCTCAAACAAAGACCGAGAAGTTTGAGGTAAAGGGTAATTGTGGTATGTGTAAAGCCCGAATTGAAAAAGCCGCAAAATCGGTTGATGGAGTTATTAACGCAAACTGGGAACAGGAAACCAAGATGCTCACAGTTAAATTTGACACCAAAAAAACCGATGTTCATAAGATTCAAATGGCAATTGCCAAAGTGGGTCATGATACTCCTATGCACAAAGCGCCCGATGATGTATATAACTCATTACCTGGCTGCTGCCATTACGATAGGTCTGATACCAAGGAGGTGAAAAAGAGTGACTCGCATATGCACTAAATAAAACACTAAAGGCTGTCCCCAAAAGGCAGCCTTTTTTATCAAACTAACCTTTAATTCACTGAAAATAGAGTTTTTAATTATCCCAATTTGTAATCTCCCACTCAATCACTATATAAAAAATACCAACTTTTAGGTATTTTATTTAGATTTTGTCTAATTTAATTTTGTCGTCGAAAACTTTAAAAATCGACGATTATGAAAAGGTTATTACTACTGTTTTTTATTGGAACATCTTTATGGGCTAATGCTCAAACAGACTCAACAGGCTATAGTTTAAACACTGTTTCCAAAATGCTAAAGGGAAAACCAGGCTTACAGATTGGAGGTTATGGTGAGGTGCATTACAACCAACCTATAGAAAGTAATACCTATAAGCTTGGTACAGTTGATGCTCATCGCCTAATTATGTTTTTAGGGTATAACTTTTCGGAAAAAACACAGTTTATATCAGAGATTGAGTTTGAGCATGCCGATGAGATTTGGGTAGAGCAAATGTTTATTCAGCATAAGCTCAATAAATCAATTAATCTTAGAGCGGGTGTTCTCATTATTCCTATGGGAATAATAAATGAGTACCACGAACCTACAGCTTTTAATGGCGTTGAACGACCCACAATTGACAGCAAAATAAATCCAAGTACATGGAGAGAAGTAGGATTCGGTGTTCAAGGAAATATTTTTAAAACTAAAACTCGTTACCAGCTATACGTAGTAAATGGCTTAAATGGATATGATGGCACCAGGGGTCTATTCTCAGGTAGTAGCGGATTAAGAAGCGGAAGACAAAAGGCCTCAAAGGCCTATGTACATTCACCAGCATTTACTGGTAAAATTGAGTACTACGGTTTAAAAAACCTCAACATTGGTGTTTCGGGTTACTTTGGCAAATCGAATAGCAAGCTGTTTGCCGACATCGATAAAAACGATAACCAAATGGTTAGCAAAGCCGATTCAAGCACTGTAGGAATTTCTATGCTCGGTTTCGATGCAAGGTACACCTTAAACAGTTTGATTCTAAAGGGACAAGCCTACATTGTTTCACTATCCAATACCGAGGAGTACAATAAGTTCACAGGAACCCCAACAACTCCAAATGACTTGGGTAATAAGATGTTGGGCTACTATGTTGAATTAGGCTACGACGTCTTTAAATCTAGCTCTAAAAATAGAATGAGGTTAATTCCTTTTGTAAGGTATGAGCAGTACGATACTCATTTTTCAACCGACAATAGCATAACTAAGAACGACTCCTATAACAATACAGTAATTACTACGGGAATATCCTATTTCTTAACAAAAGGAGTTGTGTTAAAATCGGATGTTCAATTCTTGAAATCCAGCAATGCCGATAAGTATTCTAAAATCATAAATGCTGGTTTTGGTTTTAACTTCTAAAAATAGAAATGAAATGAAGCTTAAGCTGTTAATATCGCTCTTGTTTATAGGCATACATGGTTTTTCTCAGAATGAATCGGTACCTAGGGAGCTTATAAAAGAAATTAAAAAGATTTCGAACCAAAGCTTACCAAATCTTACCACAATGGGTAAGGTAGCCGACGGAACCTTTTATACTATTAAAAATGCCAAGCCTGCATTCTATGCATATTGTGGAAGGGTATACACATGTAGGACTAGCGGATGCGATACCAACAACCCAAGTTACTCAAATGCAAATGAATTCTTTGACTACTTTATTCTATACGATAAAACGCCAAAAATAATCGCTGTTAAGATTTATAGCTACGAGGCAACGCATGGACATGAAATAGGAACCAAGGGGTGGCTAAAACAGTTTATAGGGTATTCAGGTACTCGAAAGCTCTCGGTAGGTAAAGAAATCGATGCCATTTCAGGAGCAACAACATCTGCTAATAACATCACCAACGACATCTATGTTAAAACCAAAACTTTAAAAAAACTAATCGCAAAGAACAGAAATAGTTATAATCTTGTATGCAAGCAATAATAGAGGGGTATTCCGTCAAAAAGAATACCCCTCCTCTTTATAAGCTTAATTTGGGCTTACTCGTGGTTATTGGTGTACTTTGTAATAATTTGGTTTCTTAAATCGAGGAACATTTGGGTAACCTCTGCCATCAGGCCATTGGAGTAGTTTGTAAGGTAGTCTTGAGCCCTTTTAGGGCTTTTCTTGTATAGTTTTAGGGCCTCCTCCTCAATCTTCGCTTGCTGTTCAAATATCTTTGCCTCAAACGGATCTCTTACCGCTTGAACATCTTTTGCAATCTCCTGGAATTTAAGGCTAGCCAGGTTATCAACAAAATCAATAGCCCAGCGTGCAGATTTTTCATCGTAACGGTTAGGATCGTAAGTTTTGTATGACTCATGAACCAATAGGTTGCCAGCGTAAATTGGCACATAAGGGCTGAAGTAAGGGTTATCGAGATAAACCCAATAAACTCCTCCAATCTCATCGGGTAGCCAGTCACGAATTTGAAGCACCATTCCGTAATGACCTCTATGACGAGCAACAGGACGACGATAGGTAATTTTTAGCAATTTTCGCAAATCACTACTTGGGAAAGGTGTGGCAAGAGGACTTTTAACATAACCTCCCTTACCATCGGGAACCAGCCAATTGGGGTCGTTGGTCATATCGTAAATGGTGCCTTCAAAAGTTGACCGTTGAAAGGCAATAACATCCTGAACCGATATCTTCTTCTCTGGCTTAATGGAAAAAGGATAGATAGAGAGAGGCTCTACATACTGAAAGTATGGCTGAATTCCCTTATATGGATTACTACTATCGTACTTTCTATCGGGCCACTGCTCTAGGTTTGGTGCAAAAGTATGATAAAAGAGCCAAAACCTACTGGTTGCAAATTCCACTGCGCATTTGGGAGCATAAACTTCCTGCCAGATAAAAGGTTTTCCTGATTTAGGGTCGTACCATCCCCTATCGATGGCCTCCTGCATATAGTTTTCTGATACCATGAAGTTCTCCTTATCTTCGGGATTTATCTCTTTAATAATGCTCCAATTGGGAATCATGGTTGCTTGATCTTCGGGTAATCGTTGAGCAGCCCAAATCGCACCAGGCTTACCACTTTTGGGATCCCATCCTTTTCCTACTCCAAAAACTTCAAAGACCCAAACCTCTTCTTTGTCTGCAACAACTAACGTTTCAGAACCATCGCCACTTGATGGGAGAAAACCATATTTGGTCATTAAATCACCTATAAATTTGACAGCATCACGTGCCTTTTTATACCGTTGCAAGGCAAAGATTTGAGCCTGCTCTATGGTCATAATTTGTTTACCTTCACCCTTCACGCATATTAGTTCAGGCCTTTGTGAAGTTGTACTCTCTGCTATTCCAAGCTGATACTCGTTTACATGTGAGTAAGCCGATTGGAAATATTTATAAGTTTTTTCTACTTGAGGGATATACCCTAGTATTTCACCATCGTTATGTAACGGTAGACTTGGATCTTGTATTCCCCAATACACAGGTGCTAAGCTACCTGTCTTAAATGTCTGTGAAGGCACTACGAATATCCGAGAATCTGGACCAGTATCGGTATGGGATATTATAGTAGAACCATCAGCCGAAACTTTTTTCCCAACGGCAATTATTGTACAGCTATTTGCTGGTATATAGGTAAAAGTTAATCCTATTAGTAGCAGCAGGGTTACTCTTTTCATAATCAAACTATTTAAATTATTTCAATAAAAAATCTATTTTAAACCTTAATTTATCTCAACCCCAACCCATTTTTCAAGTACATGGTAAATACTATCCTGCAATTCTGGAGGAAACGACTTTATACGCGTGCTATGACTGCCTCCAGGGCAAACCATTTTAACAGCATTTGTTTTATTCCCGGGCACAACCGATGTGGATGTCCATGCATCGTTTCCACCATAGATGTAAAGCATATAGTTACCAGAATCGCGCACCCACTGGTAAATATCAAGCATTGCAGTAGAATCAAACTTTACATTTACACTATCAGGAAGTGTAAATTCAAATGTAATATTCTTTTTGTCTGGTAGATATTCTCTAAAAGGTTCAATATTATAGCCATACATTCCTATTTCAGTCATGGCCTGATAAAAGAAGGGTAAAACCTTTTCTGTAGATTTTTTTTCAAAGAATGTAAAGGGATTAACATCGGCCCAATGCTCAAAAAGTTCCTTAGCATCTGAGTTTGCGTTAGGAATTTCAGTACAACTTGAACCCCATTGCCAAAAAGAAAATTCATACTCTAAAACGCTTAAATCATATGCACGATCAATACCCATTTTGAACTCCCATCTATTCTTTTTGGCCAGGTTTTCCAACATGGGTAAAATCTCGTTTTTATTTTTAAAGAGCGCTTTCTGAAAATCCTTTATCTTCTTTCTACACTCTGGAGTTCCCACTTTACTTAAAAAATCGTACACACGTTTATCCTCACTTGAAAAATTAAGCGGTGCAACATAGGGTACGCTAACGTCAACATCATTTGGGTAAAATCTTCGATGAAAGATTGTTGCCTGCCCGCTTTTGCTAATACCAGTTGAAACCCACTTATTATGGTAATGCTTTTTAAATGCTGAAATTACCATGTGGGCATCGGCAGCTGCTTGGCGAATGTTAAGATACTGCCATGGAAGCGAATCTTTTGGGCGGCTATTTGAAAAAAAACGATGCTCAATGGTTAGCTGGTTTGCTCCTAGAATTTTGGTTAACTCATTCGCCTTTGAGGTGTACATGGTGTAACCATCAATAACTACTACCATGGGCCTTGTAAAACTCCTATGTGAGTAATAAGCCCTTAATGGGAACTTGGGGCTATTAGGATTGTTATGATCAAGCGGAACTCTTAACCACACCTCATAGGTTGATTGAAAAAAAGGATCGCTGTCTATAACCTTGAAACTATCAACAATAGGTATCGATTTTAAAATTTCCTCAGCAACAGGATTTTGGAATCGAAACGAAAGTAATAAACCTATTGATAATGTGGCTAAAACCGAAATGAATATGCCTTTTAACTTCATGGGTAATAATTTTAAAATTTACTCAAGTTATGAAAAAATGTAACAAATCCATTTTTAATCTAGGAAAGCCTTTTTTCTTTCCTCTTCAACATCCTCAATCGATTTTGCCAGAGGTTCTCCAAGAATTTTATGACCATCAGGTGTTATTAGCACATCCTCTTCGTTCCGTATGCCTCCAAAGTTTCTATACTGATTAACTTTATCAAAATTGATATATTCCTTATTCGTTCCTGTTTGTTCCCACAAGTCTATAAGCTCTGGAATAAAATAGATGCCTGGCTCAATTGTTAAAACGTAACCTGGTTTCAGTTCACGTCCTAAACGAAGCGATTTTAATCCAAACTGTTTGCTTTTAGGCATTCCAGCATATCCTACATATTGTTCGCCTAGGTTTTCCATATCGTGAACATCAAGCCCCATTAAATGACCTGTTCCGCATGGGAAAAATAGTGCATGAGCCCCATTTGCAACAGCGTCATCGGTATCTCCCTTTGTAAAGCCCATATCTTTTAAACCATCAAAAATAATTCGTGCAGCCTGTAAATGAACATCACGGAAATTAACTCCTGGTTTTAGCATATCAATTGCTGCATTATGAGCCCTTAGAGCTATCTCGTAGATTTCTTTTTGTGCGTTGGTAAATGTTTTACCAACAGGAAATGTGCTGCTCATATCGCCAGCATATCCCATTGGTGTTTCAAATCCTGCATCAAGAAGGAATAGCTGACCCTCTTTAATAGTGTTGCCATGATAATGGTTGTGAAGTGTCTGTCCGTTAATTGTAGCAATTATAGGAAAGCTTATATCACCTCCTTCGGCTAATGCTACTTCGTAAACTTTTGCAGCTACTTGCGCCTCAGTCATTCCTGGTCTAGCAAAACGCATAGCAGCTTGATGCATCCAAGCGGTAACTGAAACAGCATAATCAATCTCCTTAATCTCCTCTTCGCTTTTAATGTTCCGTTGTTCGCCAACAGCAACTATAAAAGGAATGCTTACCTTTTTTTTAACTTCTTCCTTATTGAAACCTAAAGCATCCATTAGTTTAAGTATATGCTCTGGTCTATACGGAGGAAGATAATGTACTTTGTCGGTAGGATAGCTTTTAACTTTCTGGTAGAACTCGTTTACAGCTCCTGAATGCTCAACTCCAACACTGCTTGCCATTTCCTTAATGGTTGGTTGAGAACCCATCCAAACTATGCTATCTATTGTAAAGTCATCGCCAAAGATGTAATCGTTGCCACTCTCAATATCCATAATAGCATAAAGTCCTGCCCTATTTAAGCCAAAATAATATAAAAAGGTACTATCCTGACGAAAACGGTAGGTGTTATCTTCATAATTCATGGAACTTTCTTCGTTACCTAAAAACACTAAAACTCCAGTGTTGAATTGTTTACGAAGCTGATTTCGTCGATTGATATAAGTTTCCTTACTAAACATATCTTTTAAGTTTTAAGTTTTATGGTTTATGTTTGGTATATAACAAAATACGCAGTAAGGCTTTCCCTTACTGCGCTAAGTTTTACTTTATCTTATACTCTTTAGGTGGATTTTGCCCTAATAGATGACGAACAAAGAAATCCCAACGTCTTCTGATGAAGTACTTATTCCAGTAACAAGAGCTGTGGTCATTATTTGGTAAGATGATTAGGTCGAAGTCCTTATTGGCTTTTGTTAGCTCCTCGGCAAGCCTAATGGTAGCCGAAGGATTTACATTATTATCTAAATCGCCCGTTACAAGTAATAGATGTCCCTTTAAGTTAGCAGCATTGGTAATGTTAGACTGGTTCTGATACTGAGTATCAACAGGGTATCCTTGATAAAGTTCTGGCCACCAAACCTTTTCCATTCTATGGTCATGATCACCGGCAGAAGAAACCCCAACTTTGTAAAAATCGGGAAAGAGTAGCAATGCTCTAGTTGCATCATAACCACCAGCCGAATGTCCATATATGCCCACCCGATCAGCATCGATATAAGGATATTTTTTCGCAAGTTCTTTGATAACGTAAACATGATCTACAAGACCGTAGCCAAGTCGTGCATATGAAATATCATGAAATGCTTTTGAGCGATATGCGCTTCCTCGTCCATCGATGTTTACTACTATGAAACCAAGTTCAGCAAGCGATAGATCCATATTCAGAACACTTCTAGAGAAGGTTTGTGGCGATCTAATGGTATGTGGGCCAGTGTATGTTCCATCAATAACAGGATACTTTTTGTTGGGATCAAAATTTAAAGGTTTAAATATCACGCCGTAAAGCATAGTTTTCCCGTCGTCGGCCAGCATGCTAAATGGTTCGGCATGCTTCCAGCCCATTTCAACCAAATCATTAATATCACTTCTCTCTAACTCCATAACCATCTTGCCACTTTTCAAATATCGTAAAACGGCAATGTTTGGTTGAGTTACCGATGAGTAATTATCTACAAAATACCGTTTATCAGGAGAAATACTTATACTATGTGTTGCCTCCTCTGGTGTTAAAAGTTTTAAGCCTTTACCATTGAAGTTTATTGAATACAAGTACTTTTGATAAGGATTTCTTGACTTATCAACACCTCCTGCAGTAAACCAAATCTTTCTGTTTTTTGCATCTATATTCTCTACACCATAAACGTAAAACTCTCCTTTAGTTATCTGGTTTTTAATTTTTCCACTGGTTAGATCGTATAGATAAAGATGACACCATCCATCCTGCTCCGAACGCCAAATAAACTCATTCTTATCGTAAAGCACCTCAAGGGTTTCGGTATAAATATCGACAAATGTTTTGGGATAGGTTTCTACCAGCACCGAACGCACGTTAGCGGTCTCAAGGTCGATTTCAAAAAGTTCGCGTTTTTTGTACCCCCTATAGTAACGTACATGGTATGCCTTGGGGCAATTATCGAAAAAGTAAAAGTATGTACCCAAAAATGCGGGATGGGTAGGTAAATCAATTTTAACACCGTTCTTTTTCTGAACATCAAAAAGGTAGAAATCAACCATTGCTATTGCCGAATCACCAGCCAAACCACGTTCATACGATACAACCTCGGCCTGATAACCTTCATTACTGTGCTTAAGTAGATATAATCTACGTGTATTCCGTCTATCGTAACGTGGTACAATTAGCTTTTTAGAATCTTTACTCCAGTAAACCTCAATGTTATAATCGTTCTTTTCACCCTTGGTATCATTACGGGTAAAATACCAGCTTAAATCGTATCCATAGCCATTTTCTGGAGTACCATCTTGCGAAAGTTGAACTTCGCTGCCAGTTTTTTTATCTCTTATAAAAATATTCCCATCTTTTATGAATGCAACCCATTTACCATCGGGCGATAACGATTCTTTGCTTGTTAATTTTAACGGATCGGGTTTTGGTTGAAGGGTATTATTATCAGGATCGTATTGCCATGTTTTACTCTTTGCCTTGAATAAAATCCTATTACCCTTTTCCAACTTTACCTGAGAGATTGGTAATTCAAATGGTTTTACCTCTTCCTTTAAAGAATCGGCTAAAAGTTTGGCAAACTTTTCCTGGTCAAAGGCTTTCTTCTTTTCTTTTGTTTCTGTATTGACTATAAAATACTCAGTACCTTTACGTGTATTTATGCTGTAAATAAAAATGTTATTCTGCTCATACCAGTTTGGTTCTACCCAGCTATTATAAATATGCTTGCTCAGGTTAAATTGCAAAAATTTCTCGGCACGTTCATAGTCCTTAGTTGTTACTTGACTAAAGCCTTTAACTGGTAACACTAATATTAATAAAAACAGGAGATGGATTGAAATAATTTTCTTCATAGTTGTAATATTTTTAATCAGAATTCAAAACACAAAATCTATACTGACTCATGTTCAGTCCTTCGAATTATTTCATTCTGTAAAGCTTCGCTAAGGTCGTTGAAGTAATCGGAGTAACCTGCAACCCTAACTATTAAATCCTGATATTTTTCGGGATGTTTTTGTGCATCGCGCAAGGTGCTGGCACTAACCACATTAAACTGAATATGATGACCATCGAGCTTAAAGTAGCTACGTATTAGCATAACTAGCTTATCTAAACTTTCTTCGGTACTAAAAAACGAAGGTGAAAATTTTTGGTTAAGCAGGGTTCCACCTGTTTTAATATGATCAATCTTCGCAGCCGACAGTATTACACCTGTTGGGCCCTTACGATCGGCACCTTGAAATGGGCTAATACCCTCACTCAATGGCTCAAAAGCTTTACGCCCATCGGGCATTGCTCCTATTTTACTCCCAAAATATACATGGCTTGTAGTGGGCAACATGTTAATACGGAATTTACCACCACGATAAGTGGGCCGACCATCTACTGCAATATAGAAACTATTAAATACCATTACAGCATGCCTGTCGGCATAATCATCGTTATTGCCCCATTTAGGTGTTTCATATATTAGCTTATACCTTAAATCGTCGAATCCTTCAAAATTTGATGATAGTGCGAACAACATATCTTTGATTGTAAGAGCACCATCTTCGTAAACATGTTTACGAATTGAAGTTAGGTTATCGGTAATGCTACCGAGTCCAACTCCTTGGATATAGCTAGTATTATATCGTGCACCACCAGCATTATAATCGGTAGCATTTGCAATGCAATCGTCAATTATGAGCGATAGGAATGGCACTGGCATTTCTGTTGCCCAAACCTTTTCTACTATGTTATTACCCTCAATTTTTAAATCGATAAAATAGTTTAGCTGACGTTCAAAAGCATCGTAAAGCTCATCAAACGATTTAAAGTCTTCAGGATTACCAGTTTTGATTCCTATTTCCTTTCCTGTAAGTGGGTCAACCCCATTGTTTAGGGTAATTTCAAGCACCTTATTAAGGTTGAAATATCCTGTTAAGAAATATGCTTCGGTACCAAAAGCACCGGTTTCAACACAACCGCTAGCACCTCCATTTCGAGCATCTACTAAAGCCTTTCCTTGGTATAGAAGCTGCTGAACAATTGCATCAGTATTAAAAAATGATGGTTGGCCAAATCCCGTTTTGGTAATTTTAACAGCTCTTTTTACAAACCTATCGGGGTTTTTCTTGCTAATCTGAACCATGCTACTGGGCTGCAGGATTCGCATCTCCTCAATAACATCAAGGATAATATAGGAAAGCTCATTCACAGCATCGGAACCATCCTCTTTAACTCCTCCCAAGTTAATTAGGGCAAAATCGGTGTAGGTGCTGCTTTCTTGAGCAGTTACTCCCATTTTGGGTGGTGATGGATGGTTATTAAACTTCACCCAAAACGACTCTAGTAGCTCAACCGCGCTATCTTTGGTTAGTGTCCCATTCTTAATTTCGTTCTGGTAGAATGGATATAAATGCTGGTCGAGACGTCCCGGGTTAAAGGAATCCCATGGGTTCAACTCGGTAACCACGCCTACATGTATAAACCAGTAGTGCTGAAGCGCTTCATGGAATGTTTGTGGGGCATGAGCAGGAACACGACGACATATGGATGACATTTCAAGAAGTTCGTTCCTTCGTACTTCATCCTCCTCTTTTTGAACTAATTCATTTAACGCATCAGCATAGCGATTGGCATATCCAATTATGGCATTAGCCACTATTCGCATAGCCTCAAGTTCATCCATTTTAGCCTTGATATTCTCATCTTTTGTGGTTCTTAACCTTTCCAATGAGGCATCAATATCGGCAATCAGGTCGAGCATACCCTTTTGAAAAATCTTTTTTCCTGCTACGGTATGACCAGGTGCACGCTGTTCCTGAAATTCGGTAAACACACCAGCGCTATAAGCCTCATGCCATTCATCGCTTAACAATGAGAATATTTTTTCGCGTATTGTTTTACCCTTCCAATACGGGATAATGATATCGCGATAAACCTTACGGGTTTCCTCATCTACCTTAAACGAAACCTTGGGGCGTGAGTGGATTATCTCTAAATCATCTAGCGTGTGTAGGCATACTTCGGGGTAGGTAGGTGCTGCCTTAGGCGCAGGACCACGTTCACCAACAATAAGTTCTCCTGGATTAATACACAGCTTCTTATTGAGCATTATATGCTCAAATGCTTTAGCTCTCATTATGGGTATTGGTAACCCTTTGTCTTCATTTGCTTTGTAAAATTCAGTTACTAACAAAGCGCGCTCAGCCGAAAGAGTATTAATAGCTCTTAAACTTTCGCGGCGAAGCTGTCTAATTCTATCAGTCATCATATCATTTAAGTTTTAATATTTTTAACCACCTATTGAGATAGGCATTTCTAAATCGCTAAACATCAACTCAATCTCTTTAAGCCGTTCATTTTTATAGGCTTCTAAATCCTCAAGTTCGAAAGGCAAGTTTAACCTGCGGTACTTATCCTTAGCCATATGGTGATAGGGAAGTAAATCGAGCCGCTTTATGGAATTGTTTCCTTTAACTATTTCCTTTATAGCAAGCAAGTTCTCTTCATCGTCGGTTATCCCTGGTATAAGAGGCACACGGACCATTACCGAAGCACCAAGCTGATTAAGCATTGAAAGATTGTTAAGAATGATTTCATTGGGCTGTGCAGTATAGTACTTGTGCTTATCGGATTTAATAATTTTCAGGTCGTATAGAAATAGGTTTGTATAGGGAAGAATAGACCTAAAAAGTTCGGGTGCAGCAAATCCACAAGTATCAACTGCGGTGTGAATATCGTGCTCACGACAACGCTTTAACAGCTCCAATAAGAACCTGGGTTGCATAAGTGGTTCTCCACCCGAAAAGGTAACACCGCCATTTGATTCATCAAAAATTGAAACCTGTGTCTCAATTTCCTTAATAACCTCATCAGTACTTATGTACCGACCAAGAATCTCCTTTACCTCAAATTCTTGTCCATCTAACTTCTTAGTTCGATTGATAGCCTCGGGTTCAAGCTTTTGGCTTTCCGGATTATGGCACCAAATGCACCGTAAAGGACACCCCTTGAAAAAAACAGTGGTTCTAATCCCAGGACCATCGTGTGTTGAAAAGTGTCTGATATCGAAAATTATTCCCTTTTCCATGTTCTAGATTATTAATGTGTGTAACAAAGGCATGAACCTTGGCCTAATGCACAAGGTTAAATGCTTATAGCATTATTTGGAAAAGGGGAAAAATCAGCAAATCCAGCAAGCAAACAGGCGTTTGCCGTTATTATGATAGAGCGATAATTTGGGTTTGCTGTTCATTCGAAAATGTTCTACTTCATCTAAAGCAAAAATATAGAATAAAATCATATAAATCAATGAGAAAAGTCATATATTAGTATCACAAATTATCAAATTTATCGATTTCTATTACTAACATTAATCATTCCCTATGAAAAAGTTTATCGCAATTATTAGCCTCACATTTGCTATTAACACCATGTGCTTTTCACAAGGAACTATAAACATCAACCTTAGCACATTTGAAAAATACATTGAAAATAAAAACGGAAGTGTACAACAAATTTCAACTTCAAAATCACAAAAAATAGAGGGTACATCAAAGCTTTTTGAGGATTGGCAAAAAGGAACTGTTAAAATGACAAATGGCGACCTGATTACCGTCGATTCATTAAATTTTGATATCTACTCTAATAACATTCTATTTTCCTACAACGGAAAAGAATATTACGTTTCAGATAATAATAAAATAGAATTTTTCCAGTTTAACAATCAAAAATTCATAAATCTTCGTAATCCCAGCTATCCTAATTCCTTCTTTCAAATCTTATCGGATGGAGAAACCATTAAGTTATTGAAACTATATAAATGTAGCATTGTTGAGGGTACGCCTGGAAATGGAATAATTGATGCAACAAACGACAAATTTACAATAATGTCAGATTATTATATTTACACAGCAAAGCAAGGCATAATGAAGTTTTCGCCTTCTAAAAAAAGGGTGCTAGATATAATGTCGGATTATAGGAAAGAGGTCGAAAGTTTTATCAAAAAAAATCGAATCAAATTTAGGAGAGAAGATGATTTAGTGAAACTATTCAACTACCTCAGCTCTCTTAATACATTGTAAAACTAACCCTCTTTTCAATTTTATCTCATTTTATTGATTATTTTTTAGTTAACACTGTTTACTTTTTGAACAGCGTTAACTATATTTGTAAATATACTTAGCTATCAATGCGAAATAAACTACTCAAGGAAAAACGAATGCGTGGCTACTTCATAGAAGCGGCCAAGCAAATTCTTAAAGGGGAAGGCATTGATAGCATGAGCGTACGAAATATATCAGACCACGCGGGATATTCCTATGCAACCCTATATAACTACTTTAAAGATGTGGCCGATGTTATAAACGAGTGCATCAAAGATTTTTCTGAGGAGTGCCAGGAGTATGTTGCAAGTAAAACAAAAAGCCTACCCGATGGTTATGAAAAATTAAGGGCTATAATCCACAGCTACATTAACTACTTTCTAGAATATCCAAGTGTATTCGATGTTTTCTATCTTGAGAAAATTAATAAAATCGAAAAGAAAAAGGACACCTCAGAACTAATTGTATACTTGTTAGAAAACCTTTGCTCCAATCAATGGAAATATCTCATTGATAATGGGTATATATCATCTCAAAACGCCAACAAAGCTATCTCATTTCTCCGTTTTCAAATTCCTGGTCTACTTATTCTACATATTAATAGGGGATACCCCGATAGCCAAAAGGAGTTTTTAAATCTTGTTGACAACCAACTTGAAAAAATCATTCGGCTTGATACTCCCCAACCAAAGGCTATTTCATTAGAAGAAAAAATCTTAAGATTTATTTTTGATGATAAATATTCATCAAATCAGTACTACTTCTTTATTCATTACACTCGTGAAAAAAGCAGTGCCGATTCCATTTTAGAGACTGGTTTTAAATATATTGAATCGTTTCACAACTCTGCCGAGCAAATTATTAACGATAAGCTCGATTTTGTTTACAAGCACAACCTTTACAAACCATACGGTTCTTATATAGTTGTAATAGGTATTTCAAAGAGTATCTTTGAAAAATACGCAAACTTAGTTCGCGAAAGAAAAATGAATATTTATGTGGAGAATATTCTTTGTGATATTCCCCCAGAATATGACGATGAAGCCGAAGAATACAGGTATACTTTACCTACGCAATACGTTAAAGGGTACATAAACCACATATCTGGGGAATTTTTTTCAAATAAGCATTTTAACCCCGATTACGACTCACCAAATTTCTTGGCAAACCTAAACCAGTAGAACCTATTTGATTTTATTAAAAAACATGGTGAGGGCAAGCCAGTAATCCTTATTTGAAGGATTCAACTTCCATAATGCGCTTGAACCATGTCGACCTCGCTCCGATGGGCAATATTGTGTAACAAGTTTTTGGTTCTTAATTGAACTTACAAGCTCTTTTACAGAGCTGCACTCTCCTTTCGACGACAACACTAAAACAGGAACTGAAATATTTTGTATTTGCGATGAAACAAAATCACTCTTTTCAAAATACTCGCCTGGTGAAAACGCTATAACTGCTCTTGTTCGCAAATCCTTGGCAGCCTGAACCAAAACCAACGATGCCGAATATGAACTTCCCCAAAGTATAAAAGGCAAATCGGTTTGACTCTTTACATATTTTAATGCCCCTTCGATATCGGCAATGGCATGTATATAATCGGTAGGTAAACCTTTTTCTCTGGCACGTTGTGCGGTTTCGTTTTTTACACCATTCACCTCGTTTCCAGAACGTAGGTCAACCGCTAAACAGTTATAGCCTAGGTTGACAATTTTAGGAGCAATCTCGTTATACTCTCCCCTACTATAACGTGCCTGGTGAAAAAGTATAACATAGGGCTTTTCCGACGAAAGGAAATATAAATCGGCTGTTACCTCCAAACCATCCTTTGCTGGAAACGTAATCTTTTGTTGCGACATAGCAGGTTTGTTTGATGCCATGAATGCTATTAAAAGGCATAGCACACTAATTTTTGTCATATAGCTAATAGGTTTGGGTGATTTCCTCCGATACGATTGAAACCACATCGTTTTCAAAGCTGACAAATCCACCTGCGGGTATGCTGAATAGGATCTCAGCACCATCGTTACGTACCACTTTAACAATTCCAGGTTCAAGCGACGAAATAATAGGGGCATGCTTTTTCAGTATTCCAAAAGAGCCCTTTGTCCCAGGAACCTGAACATAGTATACTTCTTCAATTTGAAAGAATTTTTCAACCGAGTATAGCTCACAAATCATGGTCTATCACTTTTTCTTGGCTTCAGCAAGTAACCTTTCTCCCTTCTCAATGGCCTCCTCAATGGTTCCAACCAGGTTAAAGGCCGCTTCAGGATACTTATCTACTTCACCATCCATTATCATGTTGAAACCCTTAATGGTATCCTTAATATCAACCATTACACCCTTTATACCGGTAAATGCCTCAGCAACATGGAAGGGTTGCGAAAGGAAACGCTGTACACGACGTGCACGGTGAACCACCAGCTTATCTTCCTCCGAAAGCTCATCCATACCTAGAATTGCAATAATATCCTGCAACTCTTTATATCGTTGTAAAAGATTTTTAACCCTTTGAGCTGTGTTATAGTGCTCCTCGCCAACCACTTCGGGGGTTAGAATGCGCGAAGTTGAATCGAGAGGGTTAACGGCAGGATAAATACCAAGTTCGGCAATTTTACGGTCAAGAACTGTGGTTGCATCAAGGTGGCTGAATGTAGTTGCAGGGGCAGGGTCGGTAAGGTCATCGGCAGGTACGTAGATTGCCTGAACCGAAGTGATTGATCCCTTTTTAGTTGATGTAATACGCTCCTGCATCAACCCCATTTCGGTGGCTAGAGTAGGTTGATATCCTACTGCCGAAGGCATACGTCCAAGCAGTGCGGAAACCTCGGAACCGGCCTGTGTAAAACGGAAAATATTATCGATAAAGAAAAGGATATCGCGCCCCTGTCCATCTTCGCCACCATCGCGGAACGATTCTGCAACAGTTAGTCCAGAGAGTGCCACGGAAGCACGAGCCCCAGGGGGCTCATTCATCTGTCCAAAGATAAGTGTTGCTTGCGAGTTCTTTAGTTCTTCCAGATCAACCTTGCTTAGGTCCCAGCCCCCTTTTTCCATTATCTCCTTAAACTCTTTTCCATACTTAATTACATCGGATTCTATCATCTCCCTAAGCAGGTCGTTCCCCTCACGAGTTCTTTCTCCAACACCAGCAAATACCGACATTCCGCTATAGCCCTTGGCAATGTTGTTAATGAGCTCCATGATAATAACCGTTTTGCCCACACCTGCACCACCAAATAGCCCAATCTTTCCTCCTTTTGAGTAGGGCTCAAGCAGGTCAATCACCTTTATACCGGTAAATAGAATTTCCTTTTCGGTGCTAAGCTCATCAAATTTGGGTGGCTTGTTATGTATTTGGTAATCGCTATCGCGGTTAACCTGAGGTAGCCCGTCAATGGCCTCACCTATTACGTTAAGCAATCGTCCTTTAATTTGCGTGCCCACGGGCATGGTGATGGACTTTCCTGTTGCACGAACCTTTGTGCCACGCGATAGTCCATCGGTAGAATCCATTGCAATTGTACGGACTGTATGCTCACCAATATGTTGTTGACACTCCAAAACAAGAATCGAATTATCGGGACGTGTTAGCTCAAGCGCCTCGTAAATGGCAGGTAATTCTTCCTTGTTTGGAAAAGCAACATCTATTACAGGGCCAATAATTTGAACAACCTCACCAATATTTTCTGCCATGTCAATCAATTTTACTTTTCTCAAATTTAATATTTTCCTAAAGGAAATGCTAAAAAATCACTATTAAAATCATCGAGCCGACAGCGATGTTTGAATCATCTTTTGTATATCAATAGCCACCTGATTTTGTCCGTAAGTCTCAGCAACCGACGAAAGTTCCTGCAATGTTTGAGCAGCAATTCCAATATCGTCCTTATAGTAACGTTGCAAGTCCTCATCTAACGATGCGTAGTATCTTAAATTCTGATTTGCAAAGTTTGCATAATCTAAAACCAAACGATTTGCCTTATCAATTGCATTAAGCTTGTAGTAGTTCTCAATTATACCAAACATCAGAAAATCGTAAGGGAACTTTGAATGTGGTAGTAGCTCAACAGCCTTATCTAAAACCTTCATAGCCGAATCCTTTTTCCCTTCTTCAATAAGTTTACCAGCCAAGCGGCTAAAACTATTTCGTAGTTTAAGCACTATAGATGTTCGCTGAATATTATGATCGATGAAAACATCGGGCTCATTCATACGTCCCCATCGGAATTTGTTCATCAACCTATCGTAAAGAATATCGGAATCGATACGCGCAACATTTAGATAATTAGCCGACGATTCAATGGGCACCAAGCGATAAGCAAATCCTTCGTGCTGCAAATATTTTGCTATACCGATATCACCATCGCCAAATGGAGACACAAAGTAAATTGGGCGTTCCCAGTTATTGTTCGCAATAATATCAAGAATAGCAAGAGCACTCTTTGTAATGTAATTTCCTTTGAGCGTCCATTCCATCTGATCAACAATAAGCGAGGAATCTTTTGCTTTTACAGTACCCGTTTCCAGCACCTTCTTCTTATCAACAGTTAGCTTAATTTTATTGGTCGGGAAGTAGTCGATGGGATCCTCGCCAGGTACAACATACTTTTTGGCTGGGTCATCGCTTAAAACAAAATCCATGAGCTGTTTTAGCTCTACAGGCTCATTTAGTCGATTAATTACATAAACCACATCGCGTTTCCCCATAATGTACTTGTCGCGTTCCATTTTAATTGGCACAGGATCCGACTCGTAACACTTCATTTTCATTTGGTCAATGTACCAATCGGTGCCAAGTAAGCTTAAATTCACAATACGCACATCGGTTCTAATTCCTTCAACCTCTTGGGCATACCAAAGTGGGAAGGTATCGTTATCGCCATTAGTAAATAGAATGGCGTTTGGCTCACATGAGTTAAGGTAGTTATAGGCAAAATCACGTGCCACATATCGGCCCGAGCGATCGTGATCGTCCCAGTTCTCAACACCCATAATAACAGGAACCACCATTGAAAGGGCAAGTGCAACAACAGCCGATGGTGTCTCCGAAAGTTTTTTCCTAAACCACTCATAAACCGCAAGCGTGCCAAGTCCTATCCAAATGGCAAATGCATAAAAAGATCCTGCATAGGCATAGTCTCGTTCACGAGGCTGTAACGGATATTGGTTAAGGTAAACCACAATGGCTACACCAGTAAGGAAGAATAGCATGAACACAACCCAGAAATTCTTTTTGTCCTTTTTGGTTTGTAACTGGTAAAACAAGCCAAGCAGCCCAAGGATTAAAGGTAAGAAAAAGTAGGTATTCCGTGCTGGATGATTTTTCATGTAATCGGGTATTGCGTCCTGGTTACCCAAGAAAATCTCATCGATAGGTTTAATGCCGCTAATCCAGTTACCATTATCTACCCCACCATGGCTTTGAACATCGTTCTGGCGCCCTACAAAGTTCCACATGAAGTACCTGAGATACATGTGACCAATCTGGTAGCGGAAGAAAAAGAGTAGGTTTTCGCCAAATGTTGGTACGTAACGAGTTTCGGTTCCGCCATCACGTGTTCTCACCTGTACTGGTCGACCCTCAATATTTGCCCATTTCTTATATTCAGCAACATGATCGGCTTGCGGGCTATACATGCGGGGGAAAATGGTTTTAAACCTATCGTCAAACTCATAAACTGTCTTCTGATACGATTTTACATATTTTCCATCTTTAGCCACCCAGTTTTTAACATCCTCTGAACTGGTTACAGGTGCATTGTAGTACTGGCCGTAAATCAAAGGCCTGTCGCCATACTGCTCGCGGTTCAGGTAGCTGATTAATGAAAATGCGTTTGATGGATTGTTCTCGTTAATGGGAGTGTCGGCATAAGCCCTAATTACAATCATCATGTACGATGAGTACCCAATTAGAATAACAGTTACCGAAAGCAAAATAGTATTAAGTAAAACTTTACCCTTTTTGTGTGAACTGTAAATTCCATAGGCCAACGAACCAAAAAGAAGAATAAAGTAGAAGAGCAACCCTGAATTGTATGGCAGCCCAAAGGAGTTAACAAAAACAAGATCGAACCAGGAGCCAACTTTAAATGTTCCTGGAATAATTATGTAAAGAATACTACCAAGAACTACTCCAGAAATTAGTAAGGTGGCAATTACTCCATTTCTAGTAGGTTGATATTTTTTAAAGTAGTAGATAAATGCAATGGCAGGAATGGTTAGCAGGTTCAAAAGATGAACCCCTATTGATAAACCCATCACATAAGCAATCAGAATAAGCCAACGAGTTGAATGTGGGCTATCGGCTTGTTCCTCCCATTTAAGGATAGCCCAAAACACAAAGGCTGTGAATAGCGACGACATGGCATAAACCTCTGCTTCAACAGCCGAGAACCAGAAAGTATCCGAAAAGGTATAAGCCAATGCTCCAACTGCACCACTTGCAAGTACAGCTATTAGCTGTCCGGTAGTCATTTCATATGAACCTCCCACAACAAGCTTACGCGCAAGATGTGTGATAGACCAAAAAAGGAAAAGAATGGTAAAAGCACTAGCTAATGCCGACATTATGTTAATCATGGCAGCCACCTTGGTTACATCGGGAGCAAAAATCGAAAAGAATCGAGCTATCATCATAAATAGCGGTGCCCCTGGGGGATGTCCAACTTCTAATTTAAATGCGGTTGCAATAAACTCACCACAATCCCAAAAACTTGCTGTTGGCTCAATGGTAAGCAGATAAACAATTGCCGATATGGCAAAAACTATCCACCCAGTAATGTTGTTGGCTTTACGAAACGTCATTTCTATAAAAAATTTGGTTAAAACTTTTGTTCAGCTAAATATATCTTAGCAAATGTAGAATATTTTAAAACATGTCGATAATTTTTCTACCATTAAAACCAATCAATTTGATTTTTAGTAGAATTACAAGAGCTGTTAGAGAGGGATGAGTTGGAAATATTCGGATTGAATCGGAAGCGCCTTGTTACTCCGAACCTGCCAATGTTGCGCTTGTGGTGGCGAGCCTGCCGGTGGCTGAGCTTGTCGAAGCCACTTTTCCCAAAGAATTTGATGAAGTTAAAGGAAGTTAGAGGAAGTTAAAAGAATGAGTAGGAATGAATCGGAAAAATTCGGAATGAATCGGAAGCGCCTTGTTACTCAGAACCTGCCAATGTTGCGCCTGTCGGTGGCTGAGCCTGTCGAAGCCATGTTTGTTTCCCCTTCTTTTGCCTTGATGCAAAAGAAGCAAAAAATCAAGGCTGAAAATCCTGTTCCGATGGGTGCCCCGTGGTCGTGTCTCCCACACGTCGCAACTCGCCATGCCGTAGGCATGGCTCAAACAGCACCGCTTCCTTAACCCTACGCAACGACCCGCCCACGACCCATTGGCGGAACAGCCTTTTATGCCGTTGTCTTGAAAACCAAGTATCCAACCTGTTGGTCAAATCTTGAATCCGTCTTCGCCGGACAAGTCTGAAATCTTGAATCTTGAGTCCGTCTTCTCTGGAAAATTCTGAAATCTGAAATCTTAAATTTTGAATCTTGAATTATTGTCATACTGAGCTTGTCGAAGCATCTCTTCCTGAAGAATATCCTGAAGTTAAAGAAAACAGAAGAATAAATCGGAATGATTCGGAAGATTAATTAGCCGTATTTCCAAACTAAACAAAGTTTATTACCCAAATACCCCGAACTAACAGATTTCCGAAATTTGAATATTTATTTTAAAGCATCCGTAAAACAAGTATAGCATTCATTTAAAACAATACAGAGTAGGCACGGACTCATTCTCCGTGCCTTTACTTGTTTTAATCCTACTACTTGGATATCTCTTGTATTAAATATATTTTACCAAAAAGTATTGATTTGCTAATAGTATGTAAAGGGAGTTAAATCATTATCGTTGCTGAAGGAATTTACTCTCCTTCATTATTTTATTTGATTTTACAATACTCGAAAGACTAAAACTTAAGCCAGTAATAAAAATAATTTTCCATAATATTCCCCTCAACAAAAGGCTTGGATCAATCACAAGTTCTAATGTATAAAACACCAACAATAAAATTAGAGATATAAGAGTATAAATGAATGGTTGTCTTTTCAATAGCAAACCAAAAACTAAAAATATCATACCAATGAAAATACCTAATGCAATTGAAAATATCCCGAAAGGCTTATTAAAATATAAAAAGAATGGTACAATGATGTTCATCGCAGCAATTATGAATAAAATAATTCTAGCATTTTTTATGCTGTTCTGAGTGTCTTCAATCTTTCCTTTATTCACAATTTGCTTGGCAATAAATTGCGATTTTTCTTTTTCTGTACCTTTAAAGGGAAAGTTGCACTTTTCACAATTAATTGTCTCTCTTGTGGCTTCGCTTCCGCATACAGGACATTTAATTAATTCTTCCATTTTTTAATGTTTAAATATTTATTATTTAGGTAGTTAATATACTGCTTGCAATGATAATAGCAAAGATGCATGGTTTAACTCCAAGTATTTTATTGCTAATACCGCTATCTCTCAACAATATTCTTTAAGTTACATCTTTGAGCTACCGAATTTTACATATAAAACATCTTTAAAGTTAATAAATCCAACTTCAGCTAACAATCTTATTTATTGTTAATTCAACTTTGTAACCGTTTACCAAAAATAGTTAAAACTCACGCTAAACTCAAAATTATCCTATAATATCTTTTTTATATACAAAATTGTTTTACTCCACCTGATTTCTAGCATTGACTAACAATCTGTTACAATTTCAATAGCGCAATAGTAAACTCTATTTATTATTTCATATGTTGAAAGTTGATGTGGCATATTCTGTGTATATATATGAGGAAGTTAGAGGAATTTAAAAGAAAGAGTTGGTATGATTCGGAAATATTCGGAATGAATCAGAAGTGCCTTGTTACTCCGAACCTACCAATGACGCCCTTGTGGTGGCTGAGCTTGTCGAAGCCATGTTTGTTTCCCCTTCTTTTGCCTTGATGCAAAAGAAGCAAAAAATCAAGGCTGAAAATCCTGTTCCGATTGGTGCCCCGTGGTTTTGTCTGCCATGCGGCGCAACTCGCCATGCCGTAGGCATGGCTCAAACAGCACCGCTTCCTTAACCCTACGCAACGACCCGCCCACGACCCTTTGGCGGGACAGGCTTTTATGCCGTTTTCTTCTGTGCAGCCATGGTATACGTATTGATTACATATCCGTGTTAGCAATAGGAAGAGCGTACGCGTCCAAAAAAATGCGCGCTAACAAGTGGAAACTCAGGCGCAGCCTATAACAAATAGCCCGACGGCGGTGCAACCGCCGACGAACACGATTCGTTTATTGCTTTTTACAGCCTTGGCTCAACTGGGTAAACCGAAAATCCAAAGGTATCAAATCTTGAATCCATCTTTGCCGGACGCAGTTTTGAACCCGTTTTCGCCGGACGATTCTGAAATCTTGAATTTTTTTTTTGCTGTGACTGTTGAAGCCACTCTTCCTGAAGAATGTAATGAGATGAAAGGAAGTTAGAGGAATTTAAAAGAATGATTCGGAATGATACGGAAACACTCGGAATGAGTCGAAACATTTTATCGTTTAACGATTAACGTTTAACGATTAACGCCTATTATCCGTCTTCGCCAGCCACTGTTCTTTATCCTTAATCCTTTACCCTTTGCTCCTTATCCTTTTAGATGTCTCCCCTCCCCCCTCCAATTCCATACCCAACCAAATTCTATCTTTTTCGTAAAAGTTATAAGTTTGTAGAAAATTATTCGACATGGACTGGAAAGATAAGCTAAGCTTTGCCTACTCTACTAACCCAGATTTTAAACCAGAGGAAGAGGATAGCAATGAACCAGAAATTGTTCCCCCTTCAAGTCAGAAGCTGATAGTTGGCATTGAGCGTAAAAACCGTGGAGGTAAGGTTGTGACGATTGTAAAAGGATTTGTTGGCCCCAACGATGAGTTGAACAAGCTTGGCAAAACGCTTAAAACAAAATGCGGCGTTGGTGGTAGCACAAAAGATGGCGAAATCCTTATTCAAGGTGATCATAGACAAAAAGTGGCCTCTATTTTGCAAGATTTAGGCTACAAGGTTGTTATTTCCGGAAAATAATGAGATCGGTTAGGTACATACTTTTGTTAGCTAGTATCCTGCTTGTTCGGTTAGCAGCAGCCGATACGCTGACCATCATGCAATATAACCTGATGTATTACGACAAGGAGTATAGCGACTGCAATAGCACAAACAATAATGTGGATGCAAAGGATGGATACCTACGTACAATTTTAGAATACGTTCAACCCGATATTCTTACCGTTAACGAGGTTAACGACGCTGTAGCCAGCGTTGAACGCATCAAAACAAATACTCTGAACGTTAATGGTGTAACCAAGTACAAGCGCGCCAATTTTAGCGGCGATTTTCTGGTAAACATGATTTACTACAACTCCGAAAAGCTTGAGCTAAAATCGCAAGAAGCCATTTCGACCTACCCAAGAGAGACAAATGTTTACAAGCTCTACCTAATAACCCCCAACCTGGTTAATGGCGATACCATTTTCATCTATCATCTTGTTACCCATCTTAAAGCTGGCAGCTACGATTCCGATGCTCAAGCAAGAGCTACAGCTGCTACTAAGATTATGGACTACCTGGTTACCAATGGAATTAACAAAAATGTTATCCTTTCGGGCGATTTGAACCTTTATGGGGCCTCCGAAGCTGCTTTTGTAAAATTTACAACACCAGCTGGAACAAACAATTTCCGACTCTACGACCCTTTAAATATGGTAGGCGAATGGCACAACGATTACCAATACCGTTACATCCACACGCAGTCAACAAGGACCTATGCCGACAATGGCTGCTTCTCGACAGGTGGACTCGACGACCGTTTTGACTTTATCCTTACATCAAGCGATATTCTTAGCGGAACTAGCGGCATTAAATTTCACAGCTATGTAACTTTAGGTCAGGATGGCAACCGCTACAACAGCTCGGTGGTGTCCCCCTCCAATACCAGCGTTCCATCCGAGGTGGCGAATGCCCTCTATAACATGTCCGATCATCTCCCTGTAATTATGAAGGTAACCTATACATCGGAAAATACTTCAGCTAGCACTACTGAAAAAACAATTCCAATTAGCTATAACAATCCTGTAAGCGATATCCTTAGAATAAATGTGCTGGATCCAAACCCAATAAAATCGATATATATATATAACATTTTGGGAAATATGGTTTACTCAAACAGTGCTCTTGAAAACCATACAATTAATATTGACTTCTCCCAAAATCCATCGGGAATTTATTTGGCTACATTACAGCTAGCCGATAATAGAAAAAGAATTATCAAAATTATTAAATAATATATCTATATGATTAATAGATTTTTTTATGTTTTTATTGCAACTATTACATTAAATATTTTATTTTTATCTAATACTTCAGTTGCACAATACTATCAAACAGGATCAGAGCCATTTAATACCAAATGGAAAATTAAGAGGTATAATAATATCCGTTTGATTTTTCCGGAAAATGCCGAGAACATTTCAAACAATTACCTTTGGGCGTTGAACTTAGCCGATAGCATAAATGATACCGACTACAGGGAAGGTGATAAGCAAATTGATGTGGTATTGCACCCCAACTCGGTTCTCTCCAATGGATTTGTAAGCTGGGCACCACGTCGAATGGAACTAATTACACAACCCTCGCCCGATGGCGAAGCGCTGATGTGGTATAAAAATCTTGCTATACACGAGATGCGGCATGTTAAGCAGATGTATTCGCTGCGCAGAGGAACTTTTCGAGTTCTTTCCTGGTTGTTTGGTGAGCAAGCGGTAGGACTGGCGTCGGGAATTATAAATCCTTGGATTTTTGAGGGCGATGCCGTTTGGGCTGAAACGTCATACTCTTATGCTGGCCGAGGGCGATCAGCAAGTTTCTTTAAGCATTACTACACGCACTCCGTTACTAATCAAAAACGATACACCTACGATAAGTGGATGCTTGGATCCTACAAGCATTACATTCCCAATCATTATGCTTTTGGCTATCAGATGGTAAAGTATATTAACGAAAGTAACGGTTCATCAGCAATTCCAAATACTTATCGTTTTGTTGGCAGGTTCCCTTTTACAATTTTTCCAACATATTTGGGATTAAAGTTTCAAACAGGTCTTTCGCGGAAAAGAATCTTCAAGAGAGCATTTGCACATAACGACTCCATATGGAAAAATGATTTTAATAATCATCCAAATATAATTTTGCCCGCTAAACGTTATGAATCATTTAAAAATTTCAAATACCCATATTCCATTAACGACTCTATTACGCTTGTTTACGTGGAATCGATAAAAACCACACCGTTTTTTGCTTATCTCTATAAAAACGGTAAGTTCAAAAAAATCAAATCAATAGGATATTTAATAGGGAAGCCCACTTTTACAGATAGTTTAATTTTATGGGCCGAATACAAACCCCACCCACGTTGGGAGTACAAGAATCAAACTGAAATAAAAATATTTAACCTAAAAACCAAAGAATTAGCCACAATAGGAAATGGCAGATACTTTTCGCCAGTTTTCTACAATAAGAGGAAGCTAATCTACTGCATCAGCTACAACGATAATGGCAGCTTTTCGCTTCTTGGCTTAAATAAATCTGGAAAGATAATAAGTACCTACGATTTTAGTCCTGATGTTGAGATTCAAGAAATAACAATAGATCAGGATAAAGGAAACACTTACGGAATTTGTGTTACTGAAGCTGGGAAAAAGCTTTTTAAAATCGATTCAAATAATGAATTTAGTATAATATTCGACGCTAAGTATAACGACTTAAGGTCAATTTCCTATGGCAATTCCTCTCTTTTCTTTAGTTTAACCAATGGTTATACTGAAAACATTTATCAATTTGATTTAAAAGATAGTATACTTTATTCAATAAAAGATTTACCTGTAAATTCTACATTCCCCTTTCCATATAAAAGTGGAATTGTGTTCTCTGGATACTCTCACAAAGGATATAGAGTGGCAAAAAATGAAATTAGTTTATCTAACAGATTGATTGTTGATAGCATACCATTATATAATCAGATAGTTAAAGCAAATAGCTTAACAATTAACCAAACCCCAAAACCAATTAAAGCTAGTTCAAAGGATTATAGTGGTGTTAAGACTTTAATAAATGTTCATAGCTGGTTTCCATTCTATGTAATGCCTATTGATGAGAACACTATTAGCATCGATGGGAATAGCATTGTTCCCGGATTTTCAATTCTTTCGCAAAATCTTAAAGGCACTTCAATACTAAATGCTGGTTATGGATACGACCAAACTCACCTTTACTACATCTCATACACCTATCGTGGATTTTGGCCCATAGTTAAGTTCAACATAGAGCAAAGCAACAACTCTGCCACACTTTACCGTGTTACGCAAAGCTACCCAACGTTCAGAGACTACCAAAAGCGATTTTCCACCACAATAATCCTCCCCTACACATTTAAAAATGGCCTTTACAAATCATACGCCCAGGTGTTTAACAAGTTTGAATACTCCAACAGCTATATCTACAAGGAATCAATAGATGCCTATCGCTCCGGTTTATACACCAATGAATTAGGAGTATACTACCAGAACCTACGCCGAATGGCGCACTGCGACCTTTATCCTAGATATGGAATTCAGGTTATTGGTGGCGTAATTTCTACCCCTTGGGATTACAGTAATTTAGGAAATCTTTGGTATGGAAAAGGAGTAATCTACCTACCTGGAATTTTCCGTAACAACAGCCTCAGAATAACAGGTCAATTTCAGGAACAAGATGTTAAATACTTTTACCTAAACAATAAGTTTAACATGATTAGAGGCTACAACGATTTCCCATCAGTTAAATTTGCAGGTATTTCACTCGATTACTCAACACCAGTTCTTTATCCCGATTTAACCTTAAGCTCAATTGCTTATGTTAAACGAATATCGATAAATCTTTTTGCCGATTTGGCAAGTAACCGATATAAAACGCTTATCAATAATTCAATTGTTACTTTAGATGAAAATCTTCAATCGTCAGGATTCGATATTCTTATCGATTTTCATCTTTTTAGAACCTGGTATCCATTTCGATTAAAGATCACACAAGGATTTATGGGGAAAGAACGAGCTTCATTTTCTAATATCTCACTCAATATTGATATTAATTCTAACTTTGCCCGCCATTAATTCATAACAAAGTCGATAAAAACCTCGTAGAAACTTGTAATGGAAATTAACAATCTTAAAAAGGAGCTACGTAAGGCCATTAAGGCTAATAAGTTGAGTCTTTTGCCCGATGATGCGGCAAAAAAGGCAATGCAAGTATTTGCTGAGATTGAAAGCATGGAACAGTTCCAGAAGGCAAAAACTGTCCTTGCTTTTTGGTCGCTCCCCGATGAAATAAACACCCATGATTTTGTTGTAAAATGGTCGTTAAACAAACGAATGGTTTTGCCAGTTGTTGTAGGTAATGACCTTGAACTTCGCGAGTTTACCAGAGTGGATAAAATGGAGGAAGAATCGGTTTTCGGTATTCTTGAACCAAAAACTGGGAAGCTAGTCGACCCTGCCGAAATCGACTTTGCAATTATTCCGGGCGTTGCATTCGACAAAAAAGGGAATAGGCTCGGACGTGGAAAAGGATTCTACGACAGAACACTGCATAAGCTCACAAGGGCTATTAAGGTTGGAATTGCATACGAATTTCAGCTTATCGATTCCGTTCCGGTTTCGGAACACGACATTCCAGTGGATAAAGTGATTTTTAACTGATTATAATTTGATTTTACTATGAGTAGGATAAAACGTTTTCTGGTATTGGGGCTGGTATTACTTGCTTTCTCCATTAAAGTTTTTGCGCAAATTCCTAATGGCTACTATGCTACTGCCGAAGGGAAAACCGGCGCTGAGCTTAAAACTGCGCTTTACAACATTATTAAAGACCATACGGTAATATCTTATGACGGGCTTTGGGATGCATTTCAGTATACCGATAAAAAAACCAACGGAAAGGTTTGGGATATGTATTCCGACATACCAGGGCAAACACCTCCATACGAATTTGTTTTTGTAACCAACCAATGTGGGAACTATAACTCTGAGGGCGACTGCTACAACAGGGAGCACTCCTTCCCAAAAAGTTGGTTCAACGATGCAAGCCCAATGTACTCCGACCTCTTCCACCTTTACCCAACCGATGGATATGTAAATAACAGAAGAAGCAACTATATATTTGGTGAGGTAGAAAACGTTACATGGACATCACTTAACGGTAGTATGCTTGGAACAACAACAGCATCGGGCACATCAATTACTGTATTTGAGCCAATTGATGAGTATAAAGGCGATTTTGCCCGCACCTACTTTTACATGGCTACCCGATACGAAAACCTAATCGACACTTGGGCAAGCTACGCCACCGAAGCCCAAAATATACTTGATGGAACAAAGTATCCTGCTTTTAAGCAGTGGTATATCGATCTGCTTATCAAATGGCACGAGCAGGATCCCGTTAGCCAAAAAGAGATTGACAGAAACAACATTATTTACAACGATTATCAGCATAACCGTAACCCATTCATTGATCATCCTGAATATGCCGAGCTGATTTGGACCGGATCAACATCAACCATCACATTTACAAGCTCACCCATTACCTCGGCTACTGTTGGAACTCAATACACCTATAATGTTACGGCAACAGGTGGAAACGGTTCAACACTTATCATTTCGGCAACCACCTTACCTGGCTGGCTTACCCTAACCTCAACAGGCAATGGTACAGCAACTCTTAGCGGTACACCATCGGCCGATAATGTTGGTAACAATAGCGTTACCCTTACCTGCACCGATGGTGAAAGCACAGCAAATCAAAGCTTCACAATCAACGTGGTGGGAAGCGGAACCCAGACCAACTCCGAAACATTTGAAAATATTCCGACCGACAGCCCAAGCTCCTACACAAGCAGAAGCTGGACAGGCGACAACAACCTTACCTGGCAGGCAACCAACGCCCGAACCGACCAAACAATAAACAGCAAGGCCATTTGCCTCAAGGATGCTTCCGGTTCTTATGTTGAATCTCCAACATTAACCGGCGGTTGTTCCCAAATTAGTTTTAAGCACCAGCAAAAGTTTTCGGGTAGCGGTGGTATAATCACCGTTTACGTGAATAATCAGCAGTTTGGAACAGCCAATGTAACTACCGATGTTCAAACATCAACCTTTACCATTACAGGAGTTAGCGATAATTTTACCATTAAACTGGAAAGCAATGGTGCCGCACGCATTGCAATTGACGATTTGGAGTGGACAAGCGCAAGCGGATCAACCAACTCAAAACCTATCATTTCCGATGTAACAGTCACACCTCAATCGCCTGTTACCAAGCAAACCATTACAGTTTCAGCAAACATAACCGATTCCGATGGTAGTATCACAGCTGCAATTCTCAAGTGGGGCTACTCATCCGATAACTTAAGCACTACATTCGATATGCAAGTCAATGGCAGCGAATATAGCTCACCTATTAACGCTCAAGATAATCCAACACAAATTTACTATCAAATTGTCGCTATAGATAACTCAGAAGACACTTCATACTTCAACTCTTCAATCACAGTAACACAAAACCAGCTACCAGTTATTGAAAACATAACGCAAACACCCACCAGCCCAACCTCAAATGATGCCGTAGCAGTTTCTGCAGAGGTAACGGACCCTGAAGGTAGATTAGGCAACGTTTTCCTCCTCTGGGGGACTTCCGAAAGCTCGCTTAACAGCTCTGATCAGATGAGTGGCACAAGCAATACATTTACAGGTCAAATCCCTGCAAATCAATCCGGAACAACCATCTACTATAAAATAAAGGCATTCGATGCCGAAGGCCAAATTGCCTATAGCAACGTTAATAGCTATACTGTTAGCCCACCAACCGATATCGACATAGAGACAACAAAATCTGTATCGGTTTATCCTAATCCATTCTCATCATTTATTCAGATTGAGTACCCTTTCACAAGTGAGTATTCCTATTCGGTTAGCAACCTTATTGGTCAAACCTTAATGGCACGTAGTGGAGTAAAGGGCAACACACGTATTGATTGTTCTAACCTTCAGAATGGCATTTACATGCTTACTATTAAAGGTGGAAACGGAACAATAATACGAAAGATGATTAAACGTTGATCAACGTTATTGTTTAAAATATAGAAAAAGGCGCCTCCAGTGAGACGCCTTTCTTTTTAATCGGTGTAGAACTTTTCTTACTCATTTAGCGCTTTTGCGTAAAGCTCCGACACTACCTCCCAGTTTATCAAACTCCAAATTCCCTTTACATAATCGGCCCTCTTGTTCTGATACTTGAGATAGTAGGCATGTTCCCATACATCGATGGCAATGATTGGCATCCCTTTGACATCGGAAATATCCATTAAAGGATTATCCTGATTGGGAGTTGAACAGATAGTAAGTTTCCCGTTTGGCTCAACCACTAGCCAAGCCCAGCCGCTTCCAAAACGTTTAAGAGCTGCCTCGTTTAGCTTAGCAATAAGATTATCTTTCGAACCAAACTCATTATTAATGGCATCGCTTAGCTCATTACTGATTTTGCTTCTGTTACCAGGCTTAAGAATTTGCCAGTAAAGAACATGATTAAAATAACCACCCACATTATTCCTTATGGCGGTTGGATAATTTGAAACATTAGCCATTATCTCCATGATACTTTTATTGGCCAATCCATTATCAGCTGCAGCCTTAACAAACTTTTTAAAGTACCCCTGATGATGACGGCTATAATGAATTTCGACCGTTTGAGCGTCAATAACAGGTTGTAAGGCACTGTAATCGTATGGTAGCTTATAAAAATCTAAATCTGAAACCTTTTGATTAAAGGTGCATTGCTGTGCATTCAACAGATATGAAAAGGCAACAGCAATAAATGTGAATATTAACTTTTTCATGATGTTTAGTTTATGTATAAAACAAATATTTGATAGGAAAGGTTCAGATTAGTGCACCGTATGTCTATAATCCAGTCGTAATAATCTAAAAATCTACTCTAAACCTTAACCATTAAAACAAAAGTCAACTATTTTAGAAAGAGTCAACCGTATTTGAAAAATCACTAAAAACCTATCATAAGAAAACTCAAAAAGGTTAACTTTAAAAACGAAACTTGCTTTCTCATTCAATACCAGTTAAATGCCTATCGATAAGATATTTATAGTGGGGAATAGTAGGAGTGGCACAAAGCTGCTTGGTACATGTCTTAACCTGCATTCACAGGTTAAAACCTTTAGAGAATTACATTTTTTCGATGAAATAGTATTGAATCCCTACAAAAGGATAAATAGAAAAACTGCTGAGAAAATATTAAACCGACTTGGATTGAATTTAAATCTGAATCTCAAACTACCCGACTGTTTAAATGATAAAGATCTACAAATACCAGCACATGAGCTCTACGATCATATTTTAAGCCAGGTACTAAAATTAAAAAACAAACGAATTGCTTGCGACCCAACACCACGTAACCTGTTTTATGCAAAAAATCTAATCGAGATCTATCCCAATGCATTGTTTGTTGTGCTAGTTAGAGATATCAGAGCCATACTCCTATCCCAAAAATACCGATGGAGAGCCGTAAAAGAATGGAAACGAAAAAAAAGTTTTGAGGCGTTTCGCTCTTTTATTAATTACAATACGTTCATCACAACCTTCATATGGAAAAAGAATTTCAAAGAATCAGAAAAGTTGGCCAGAGAAATTAAGGATTCTACATTAATTATAAAATATGAGGATTTGATTCAAAATCCTAAAAACGAGCTAGATAAAATAACCAAAAGATGTAATATCGATTTTGAAACCTCTATGTTAGATGTGAAAGTTATTAATACTAGCGATATCAATAAAAAAGGAATTCAGGGATTTGATAAATCTAGGATTAACGCTTGGGAAACAGACCTTGGCAAAACCGAGATTTGGATAGCCCAGAAACTATGCCGAAAAGAAATGTTGCAACTTGGTTACCCTCTTGTAGATGTAAAACCAAACATTTTAGTTCTTGCAATAAAGGTTTTTACGCTTCCGCTACATCTATGCCTTATTTTCTTAGTAAATATGATAAAATCGCTTAACCTGGTTTATTTTACCAAAAAATTACTAGCAAGCTAAAACTCCTGCCCCTTTTGTTTGGGATAGTCTAATGAGTAATGCAACCCTCGGCTTTCGTGCATTTGCTGTGCCGATTTAATAATCAGATATCCAACATTAATCATATTTCGTAGCTCGCAAAGCTTTTGGGTGAGTATCGACTTTTTGTAAAGCTCTTCGGTTTCGCGATAAAGTATCTCTAATCGGGTAAGAGCCCGCTGCAATCGAAGGTTTGAACGAACGATACCCACATAGCTGCTCATTATCTGCTGCATCTCTCTATAGCTTTGGGTTATGAGAACCATCTCCTCGTTATGAATAGTGCCCTCGTAGTCCCACTCCGGAACAGAATGGTTAAACTCATAATTCTTGTAGCTACTTAATGCATGCATTGCCCCCCTGTGGGCATAAACAATAGCCTCTATTAGGGAATTTGATGCCAACCGGTTTGCTCCGTGCAAACCTGTAGATGAGCACTCGCCTACCGCATATAATCGTTTAATGGTAGATTGGGCATTAGTATCAACCTTTATTCCTCCGCACATGTAGTGTGCCGCAGGCACAACAGGTATCATATCCTTGGTGATGTCAATTCCCAACGATAAGCATTTTTGGTAAATATTTGGGAAATGGTCAATAATATCTTTAGGATCTTTATGTGTAACATCAAGAAAAACATGGTCTTCGCCACGAATCTTCATCTCATTATCGATGGCACGGGCAACAATATCGCGGGGTGCAAGTGAGCCACGTGGGTCGTACTTATGCATAAACTCCTTTCCATCGATTGTTTTAAGAATTCCGCCAAAACCCCGCATGGCCTCGGTTATGAGGAAAGATGGTCGCTCACCAGGATTATAAAGCGATGTGGGATGAAATTGCATAAAGGCCATATTCTCTACTTGTCCCTTTGCACGATAAACCATGGCTATACCATCGCCAGTTGCTATGGGTGGGTTAGTGGTTGCATTGTATATATTTCCAGTTCCTCCTGTAGCCAAAACAGTAACACGACTTAAAACGGTATCTACCTTTTGGGTTTTTAAATCTAGAATATATGCACCAAAGCAAGTAATATCGGGGTTTCCACGCTTAACCTCAACACCTAAATGGTGCTGGGTAATAATTTCAACAGCAAAATGGTTTTGATATACTGTGATGTTAGGATGATTTAAGACCCTTGTGCTAAGAACACGCTGAATCTCGGCACCGGTATTATCTTTATGATGTAGAATTCGATGTTCGGAATGGCCACCCTCCCTTGCCAAATCATACTGTCCATTGGGTTTCCTGTCGAATTTCACCCCCCAATTTATAAGCTGCTTTATCTGATCAGGAGCTTCTTCAACTACCAATCTCACAACCTCCTCGTTACAAAGCCCGTCGCCGCAAACCAGCGTATCCTGTATATGCTTTTCGGCAGTATCGGGTTCATAGGTTACTGCAGCTATACCACCCTGAGCATAGGCTGTGTTTGTTTCATCAATTCTATCTTTGGTAACTACAATTACCTTGGCATGATCGGCAACCTTAAGCGCAAAACTTAAACCACCTATACCAGAGCCAACAATAAGAAAATCAGTTTCAATCTTACTCATCGAAATATGTATAAACAGCAAAATTGCTGTGAAATATTTTAGCAAATCTATTAAATAGCCCTAACTATTCAAAGCTAAAGCTTAATACGATTTCTTTTACGACGATTAAAAGTTACGATTTCTTTATATCCTATTGACTTTAAAAGACTTGCCGCCTCATCAAAATATTTTCCAATATTTTGTTCAACGTGAGCATCAGACCCAAGAGTGACTGGCACCTTGTAATGATGAAGCACTTCAAGAAAATCGACGGAAGGATAATATTCCGAACAGGGTTTGTCCTTTCCACTTGTATTTAGCTCAACAACCACATCACTCTCGCTAAATATTTTAGCTGTCTGCTCATAAATTGTTTTAAGTTTAAAGGAAGGATAAACGGCAAACTTTTTGGCTAAATCGGCATGGCCAATTATATCAAACATTCGTGTTTGAGCAGCCTCGCCAATTAAACGAAAATAGTTGCGGTAGAAATCATCAATATCAATTCCTGCGTACCCACTATAATCGGTATCAAAATTCCAATCACCTATAAAATGAACCGATCCAATTACATAATCAAGAGGAAGCGAGTTTATTAGCTGTTGTGTCTCTAAAACCTTATCGGGAATATAATCGACCTCGGCACCAAAACGTATTGCAATCGAACTCGTTTTACGCTGAAGATGAGAGATTAGTTCAACTAGCGCTGGTAACTTCTGAAGATCCATAGCCCAACCAACAGGTTTTAGGGAGATATGGTCGCTGAAACCTATCTCGGATAATCCTGAAACCTTGGCTGAATAAACCATCTCATCGTGAGTATGGTGACCATCTGAAAAATTGGTATGTATATGATAATCGGGAAACATAGCTATTAAACAGTAATAAAGCCTATTTGTTTTACATCAAAATTACCATAATTATTACTATTATTGCCAAAAATTTTCAGAAATTGGTAGTAGTAGTTTCTATAATGACTGTTGGTATTATTCTTGGATTTATTCTTAAATCGAAGAAGAAATTAGTACGCCTAAACGATAAGCTGGTTACCTATGCCATATACCTTTTACTTTTTATGTTGGGTATAAGCATTGGTTCTAACGAACAAATAATGAATTCGCTTAGTTCCTTGGGGTTAATTGCGCTTATTGTTACAACAGGTGGGGTTTTAGGGAGCATTGTTTTGGGCTTTATTACATATAGATTATTTTTCAAAAAGAGATGAAAGGGAGCATTATTATATTAGGTTTTTTTACTCTTGGCCTAGTGGTTGGTGTTTACACACCAGTTAACGAATGGTTAATGGGTATTGACTATAGTTCTCTTTCGCTTTACCTTCTTATGTTCTTAGTAGGCGTAAGCATTGGTGCCGACGAAAAAGCGCTAAAAGCGCTAAAAACCATGAATGCCAAGATTCTACTAATACCAATCACCACAATTATAGGAACTGCACTTGGAGTTTGGCTAATATCATTTTTCATATCCCGATTTTCAACTCAAGAACTATTAGCAGTAGGGGCTGGTTATGGATACTACAGCTTATCGAGCATTATTATCACAAATATCCATAGCGATTCACTCGGGGTAGTAGCCTTACTATCAAATGTGATAAGAGAAATTACAACTCTCCTACTAGCTCCATTAATGGCATTATACTTTGGTAAAATAGCTCCAATCTGTTCTGGTGGAGCTACCAGCATGGACACAACCTTACCAATTATCACACAAGCATCGGGTAAAGAGTATGCCATTCCCTCGTTAATTCATGGTATTCTTCTCACCATATTGGTGCCATTTATTGTTACGTTTATATTATCACTATAAATACCAACAACGATGAAGATAAAAAATCTACTGGCAATAGCTGTCGCTTTTACTTTTCTGGCCTCCTGTGCAAATCGAAGCAAAGAGGAAAAGTACAACCACGACTACCTAATGTACGCAACCATTTGGTACCAGAACTCACCCGAGATGAAAGCCTTGTACTACCAAGGATTCAACATTGCAGGTGAACGTTTAAAACAGTTTTCGAAAATGAAAACTGCAAAACCAAAAGCTGTAGTTGTTGATATTGACGAAACCATGTTAAATAACTCACCCTTTCAGGCTCAGGAGATAATTGACAACAAGGGATATTCAAAAGAGTTCTGGAACGAATGGTGTAAACTTGCAAAAGCCGAAGCTACACCCGGTGCGGTAGAATTCAGCAAGCTTTGCGACTCGCTCGGCATTACACTTTTTTACATTAGCAACCGAAGCGTAACCCAATTTGATGCCACACTTCGTAACCTAGATTCTTTAGGTTTTGCCTATGCCAAACCTGAATATCTTATTCTTAAAGATGCTGAAAGCAGCAAAAAAGCCCGCCGAGCAAAAGTTACTGAAAACTATGAAATAGTTCTTTTAATAGGCGATAACCTTGATGATTTCTCTGAAATCTTTGAAAACAGAGCTAGCCAATGGGGTACAAAAACCGTTGATGAGTTCAAAAAAGAGTTTGGTAATCGCTACATTATTCTACCCAATCCAATGTATGGTTCATGGGAAAAGAATATTTATACAAAACAGGATACCCTACCTGCCCAAAGGGATAGTGCAAGGCGTTCGGTACTAAAAGGTTTTAGTTTATAAAATTTTTGGCTGTCGTAATTAAATCGAAAAAAATTTTACGACAACTAGTTTTTTCATTGTTTGTAAAAATTTCTTTTTTTAACTATCTTTGCAAACTGAATGGCCTTATAGTTCAAGGGATAGAACGGAAGTTTCCTAAACTTTAGATCCAGGTTCGAGTCCTGGTAAGGCCACAAAAGGGGAATTGCTTCCCCTTTTTTTATTTTTCAGCCCCTTTGTCAAGTAAATATTTTTAACAAAACTTGCATTTAAAATTTCATTGCATTAATTTTATGCCGTATTTAATTACATATTGTAACTTTTATGTCGGAAAAGTATAAAGTTGATGCAATAGACCAAAAGATACTATCGTATCTGGTAAAGAATGCCCGAATGCCATTCCTTGAGATTGCTCGCGAATGCGGGATTTCGGGGGCTGCCATACACCAGCGGGTAAAAAAGATGGAAGAAGCTGGTATTATTGCTGGCTCTAGCATGGTAGTAAAGCCAAAAGCGCTTGGGTTTGATGTGTGCGCATTTGTTGGGGTTCAACTTGTATCAACAAACCAGTATCCTGGTGTAATAGAAGCGCTTAAACTTATGCCCGAAGTGGTAGAATGTCATTTTATTACTGGCGAATATGCGCTTTTACTCAAGATGTTTTGTCGCGATAATGAGCATTTGATGGATGTGCTGGTAAATACCATTCAAAATATACCCGGCATTTCAAGAACCGAAACGTTCATCTCTCTCGACCAGGCAATTGAACGACCCGTTTATGTTAAAGACAAAAGCGTAGTTAGTGGATAAACAAAAGGCTGAACGAATTGTTCAGCCTTTTTACCTTTCACTTTTTTAATTTTATTTAGAAATCTTCGTCATCTTCATCATAGGCATCATCATCAAAATAGTTTTCAAACGAATCTCTAAGATCAAAATCTTCAAGATCTTCTAGCTCATCAATTTCATCGTAAAATGAACGCTTTAAATTCTTTTCCTTCTTTACAGGTTTCAGCTTTTTAGCTCTCTTCAGCTCGTCGGAATCGAAAGAATCATTCTTTACGGATTTCCGGAAATCCTTCTTTGACTTCATCACAAGACAAATTAAGATGTTTTTAGTTTTGTTTTAAAATTTTACGGTTTAACATAAATCTTGCAATTGCAAGTTTATATATTTTTTTGTTTAGTACAACTTGTCGGGATATTTTAAGTGACTTTTTTTGTAAATTGATAATTACACGCCATTAAGTATGAATTATATCGGGTAAATTGTAATCTTTGAACCTGCAATAACCTTTTTTCTAATTTTTATATTACATACATTTGTACGATAAATATAGCAAAATGGGTTCAGAAATCATCATTCATCAGCTTTTAATTTTTGGAGTTTTAATTGTTGTTGGGGCTATTGGCTCCTACTCTGGAATTATTACCGAAAAGGCTAAAGATTTTCTTTCGCGTTTTATCATAGATATAACCCTACCCTGCCTTATTTTTTCAACTTTTGCAAGAATCGATAGCAACTCTCAGCTTCTTATAAATGGGGGGTTAGTTTTTGCATTCACCTTTGTAAACCTATTTTTAGCATTTGTTGTTGGTTCTGCATCTTCTAAACTCCAAGGGCTAAACAAGGGAAATTCAACTATACATACTCTTCACACCATGTTCGGTAACATTGTATTCCTTGGTTACCCCCTATTTGATGCACTTTTCCCTGGCGGTATTGGTATTTTTTATGCAGCGGCTTACCAACTTGCCTCTAATTCTGTCACCTTTACTTATGGTATCTACCGTTTAAGCTCTGGTACTAACAAATCGAGCTTTAAGCGACTAATGAACATTAACACCATCGCCCTACTTATCGGATTTGGAATAACCGCATTTAAAATTCCAGTTCCATCGTTTTTAATAGATGCATTAAGCGGTTTAGGGAAAGCAACAAGTCCCCTATCGATGGTTTATATTGGCGCTTTACTTATGGGAATTGGTATTCGAAAATCGGTTAAACACTGGAGCATTTATATTCTCAGCTTCGTTAAACTTTTACTCCTTCCAATAGCTGCAGGTTTCTTGTACATGTTTATAGTTAAAACTTTCAACTTGAACATGTCGCGCGAGGCATTTATTGTACTTGTAATGGAAATGGCAATGCCATGCCAAACCATTGTGGTTGTAATGAGCAGGCGATATGGTGGAAACTACCAGCTTGCAGCAGGAAATCTTTTTGTTACCACCATACTTAGCATATTAACACTACCTGCTATTTACTTCTTTCTGAACTACCTGCTTGGATAGCTTATTTAACAACTAGTTTTACTTCTATTGTAAACTCATCATAAATCATCTTATCGCCTAAACCTTCAAAGAATTTACCAGAACCATACCTTACATTGTAAAGAGTTCTATCAACCGTAATCTTTGATGAATAGGTGTTACCATTCTTAACAACCTCAAAGGATATGGGATGGGTTATGC
The DNA here is from genome assembly GCF_013265555.1 of Tenuifilum thalassicum. Classification (GTDB taxonomy): domain Bacteria; phylum Bacteroidota; class Bacteroidia; order Bacteroidales; family Tenuifilaceae; genus Tenuifilum; species Tenuifilum thalassicum. Next base: position 3,153,805 of record NZ_CP041345.1, read on the forward strand.
CTTTAATTGTTAAATCTGCTGTTACCTTTGCCTTATTGTTCTGAAACTTTTCTGATTTCAAATTGCTTAATAAGGCAACCTTGTATGTTCCTACAGTAAAAAAATCGTCGGATTTTAGATGGTCAATAAGCTTTTTATTCCACTCTGGACTCTCTAAATCCTCATTGGTAATGGATTCCATATCGATGACAAAATTGCCTCCGGCTATCATACCATCGCGAATTACAAGTTTTCCCTCCTTAAGTTTCACCTGCCCATAGTGTTCACCTGTTACCTTCTTGGCATTCCACTTTAAGGTTGAACTATGAACATCGGCAATAAACTCCTGCGACCAAGCAGCTGTGCTGATTAGGAGTGCTGTTAGAATTGATAAGTATTTCATATTTAATAATTTTGATTATAATACACTAACAATCAAAGAGTAAAATTGTTTTTATATCTTAGCAAGTTGTATTAATCTTTAATAAAATGCGAATAGTAATTCAAAGAGTTAGCAGTGCAAGTGTTAGCGTTGATGGAAAAATAACAGGAAAAATAGACAATGGGTTGCTCATTCTAGCAGGCTTTGAGCATGCCGATACCCACGAAGACCTTGAATGGATGGTGGGTAAAATTACCCGTTTAAGAATTTTCAACGATAACGAGGGCGTAATGAACTTAAGTGTAATGGATGTTAATGGCGATATTCTTGTAGTTAGTCAATTTACCCTACATGCAAAGACTAAAAAAGGCAATAGGCCCTCCTATGTTAACGCAGCACCTTCCAACATTTCCATCCCCCTTTACGAGAAATTTATAGAGATGTTAGAAGATTCCATTGGTAAAAAGGTTGAACAGGGTGTTTTTGGTGCAATGATGGATGTTAGCCTGGTAAATTCAGGCCCCGTAACAATTATTATCGATTCAAAAAATAGAGATTTATGACAGAATTAACGCTTAACGAGGCACAAAAGCTGGTTGACGAATGGATTCAGACTAAAGGTGTTCGATACTTCAACGAGCTAACAAATATGACCCTTTTAATGGAAGAAGTTGGTGAGCTTGCACGCATAATGGCTCGCAGGTATGGAGAACAATCGTTCAAAGATGGCGAAACCGACCACGACCCAACTCCTGAAATGGCAGATATCCTTTTCGTTTTAATCTGCCTTGCAAATCAAACGGGTGTGAACCTTAACAAAGCCCTACTTGAAAGTATTGAGAAAAAAACAAAACGCGATGCAGAGCGTCATCTTCGCAACAGCAAATTATTGTAACTTTGTAATTCAAATCATAAAATATAATTCACTATGGAACTTTCATTTGAAGATAAATTCAACATTGAGGTTGATGAGCTAGAGGTTGAAAAAGCCATAAATAGGTTTAAAGATATTGCCCAATCGCGTAAAAGCGATATAGAAGTTTTAAAGAAATGCTTTAGCATGATAGACCTTACCACCCTCAACGCAACCGATGGCTATGAGCGCGGTAAACTTTTTGCTGAAAAGGTAAGCCAATTCCCCGACCAGTTTCCAGGCATGCCAAACGTTGCTGCCATTTGCGTTTACCCTTCGTTAGTTTCTGCCGTTAAGGAAAATCTTTCAGCCCCAAATGTTAGCATTGCTTCAGTTGCTGCAGGATTCCCAGCATCGCAAACATTTCTTGAAATAAAACTATCGGAATGCGAAATGGCTCTTGAACATGGGGCCAATGAGCTTGATGTTGTTATTTCGGTTGGTTCATTCCTCGAAGGCGATTACTATACTGTTTTTAGCGAGCTGCAACAAATTAAAGAGGTTGCCGGCGATGCAAAGGTTAAAGTTATCCTTGAAACTGGAGCACTAACTTCGTTAGATGAAATTAAACTAGCTTCATTCTTGGCAATGGAAGCTGGCGCCGACTTTATTAAAACCTCTACAGGAAAACTTGAGCCAGCAGCAACACCTGAAGCAGTTTATGTAATGTGCACAGCCATAAAGGAGTATTACGATAAAACAGGGAAAAAAGTAGGTATGAAACCTGCTGGTGGCGTATCAAACTCTTACGATGCTGCTCTTTTCTATACCATTGCAGAACAAGTTTTGGGACAAGAATGGCTATATCCAGGTTTGTTCCGATTTGGAACAAGTCGTCTTGCCGATGTGCTTTTAAGTGATATTATTGGAAAGGAAGTAAAGTACTTTAGTACTTCTTCAACAGCAAAGTATTAGAAATTATTTTGAACTTAAAAAAGATAAGGGTGCCCGAATCAGAGCACCCTTTTTTATCTTTATAAAATTCTCTACCACCAGATTGTGTAGAAGAATATTAGTATAACAATTACACCAATTGAGCCAATTACAAAAGCCTTGCTAGTTTTAAACATATCGAACGAAATGGTAATGGCTTTTTCGTGATTTTTATTCCCTTCAATTCTTGCAAATATCCAAATTAGCAACATGCTCAACAAGAAAACTATTCCCATTCTGTCCATGAAAGGAAGAGTTGGCATGAAGACTTTAAATAGTAGAGAGAAAACGAACGTACCAATTGCAGCAGCAAGAGCACCATTTGCAGTAGCTTTCTTATAGAAAAATCCAGCTAAGAATATCGCTAGTGCACCCGGACTAACAAAACCGGTAAACTCTTGAATGTACTGGAATGCTTGGTCGAGAGTAGATAGTTGCGGAGCAATAATAACAGCAATTATTAATGCAGTTAAACTTGCAAGCCTACCCACGGTTACCAGCTTATGCTCACTCGCTTTTTTATCGATATACTCCCTATAAATATCCATGGTGAATATGGTAGAAACGCTGTTCATCATTGATGCAAGAGAGCTTACAATAGCTGCAACCAATGCTGCAAAAGCTAATCCTTTAACACCTGTAGGGACAAAGTTGTGCAATAGCCAAGGGTAAGCTTCGTCGGATTTTGTGATATCGGCATTCAAAGCGAAAGCAACAATACCAGGAATTACAACGATTAAAGGAATTAATAGCTTAAGATAAGCGGCAAACACCAATCCGTTCTGAGCTTCCTTTACACTTTTTGCAGCAAGAGCGCGCTGAATGATATACTGGTTACAACCCCAGTAATAAAGATTTGCTACCCACATACCTCCAATAAGAACACTTATTCCAGGCAAATCAAGATATGCATCCTTTAAGCCACCCTTACCATCGGGAATCATAAGGGTTCCTTTTTCGAGTATCATATCAAACTTTTCAGGAGCCTTTTGAAGTAATTCTTTAAAGCCGGCAATAAATCCGTGACCTCCGCTAAGATAATCAAGTGCAAAGTATGTGGTAACTAAACCGCCCCCCACTAAGAATACAACCTGAACCACATCGGTCCATGCAACAGCTTTTAACCCGCCGTAAATTGAGTAAAGTGCTGCAAAAAAGGCCAGACCAATCATGGCATAAAGCATGGGCACACCCATGATGTTATACATGGCAAGCGCACCCAAATAGATTATTGAGGTAAGGTTAACAAACACAAAAACTAAAAGCCAGAAACCAGCCATTACCGTTTTAACCCTTTTGTCGTAACGCGACTCAAGGAACTGGGGCATGGTAAAAATTTTCTTTTCTAGGAAGATTGGTAGGAAAAACACTGCTACCAAAATAAGAGTTAGAGCAGCCATCCATTCGTACGAGGCTATACCAAGTCCGATAGCAAAACCCGAACCAGACATTCCAATAAACTGCTCGGCAGAAATGTTTGAAGCAATTAGCGATGCCCCAATGGCCCACCAAGGCAGGGCTCTTCCTGCCAAGAAATAGTCGCCGGAGTTGGTCTCCGAATCGCGCTTACGAAACGAAACCCATAGGCCTAAACTAACTATTAGTAATGCGTATGCCGCAAATACTATGTAATCAATTGTTTCGAACTTCATAATTATTTGTTTTGGTTTATTTTAGGTTTTAAGGCAAATGTAAAATAATACATCGGTAGACAATTATTTTATACTACATCAATAGTTACACAAGGCATCTAACTACTTGCTCCATAAAGGAGATGGATATTCGCCTTTTTCAGCCAACTCTTTAAACTTGTTTACTACCATTGGCCTATCGCCTGGATAGGTCACACCAAACCAAGCGGCCTTGGTATCCAGAACCTTACATTTGGCATATCCTTCTTTTATTGCCTTGTTTACTACAGTTGGAATATAAAATTCTGCCTTAGCATTTTCAATTTGATTGGAAAAGAAGTCTGTCATCTGCTTTTCGGTATATTCAAAAAAGTCGGGAGTAAATCCCCAGAAATTCATAGAAACTGGAACGTTTTCATCAACCTCAACAAGGTTTCCATTCTCATCTTTATATTTTACAACCCCGTTAATTCGTTCAATGTGAGTACGCTCTACTACATCTTTTAAATATCCATTTTCATCGGTTGAACAAACCCCACGCGATACAGCTCCTTGCTCCGATAGCGTATTCCCTAACTTATATCCTACCATGAAATAGCTACCACCCTTAAGATTTGGCTCCGAGAGAGCTTCGGCCATAACTCTAAAGGTATCGTAACCATAAAAATCGTCGGCATTAATAACCGCAAAAGGTTCGTTAACAACATTACGTGCTACCCATACGGCGTGAGCTGTTCCCCATGGTTTTTCTCTCCCTTCGGGAACTTTAAAACCCGATGGAAGCATATCTAACTCTTGAAAGGCTATCTCCATTTTTATACCTGGATCAAACCTATTCCCAAAAACCTTTATAAAATCCTTTTCAATGGATTTTCTGATTACAAAAACAACTTTACCAAATCCTGCCTTTAGAGCATCGTACACAGAATAATCAATTATGGTTTCGCCATTAGGGCCTAAGGCATCAACCTGTTTGAGGCCACCATAACGGCTTCCCATTCCAGCGGCAAGTACAATAAGTGTAGGTTTCATGCAAACAATATTTAGTTAGTTAATATTACGCTTTCAGTTTACTCAAGTAGGAAACTGTCATTCAATCGAAAAATACCATTTATATTTAATTTTTCGTTAACTTGTCTTCCTGCTTAATTATATTTCATGCTAGAGAGTCTTTAACAGCATTGCTGCCACCTTGGCAAAGTTATTGATAGTATCTAAAAAGCAAAACTTTAAACATTATGAAAAGGTTTATACTTTTATTCGCACTTCAAAATCTTCTGATTATAAACTTGTTTGCACAAGATAAAGGTAAAAGAGAACTTGAAGCCGATTTTGAAAAGTTCAAGCAAGAGCAGGAACAAGATTTTCAGAATTTCAAGCAAAAGCGGCAAGAAGAGCTTAAACAGCTCGAGCTCGATTATCTTAACTATTATAATGAGATGATGGGGCTTAAAAATCATTATATCAAAAAGAAGGAGCCACAAAAAGCCGAGGAAGTGCAGGATATTATCGATTTTGAAAACTCAATTGCCCATGCCTTAAAATATAATATCCCGGAAAGGATTAAAATTACAACCCAGCCTAAAAAAGCAGATAATATTAAAGAACCATTCGTCGATAATAAGACAGAGATAATACCACCTAATGCAGCTGCTAAAGAAAACAAAAAAGTAAAAGATGGCATACCTGTTCTTACCCCAGTTCCAAAACGTTTAGCTCGAATTACCTCGCCATTTGGTGTTAGATTCCATCCTGTACTCCATAAACCAATAAAGCACAACGGAGTTGATTTTGGTTGTGGTAGAGGCGCCGAAGTTTATGCATCGGCAAGGGGAAAGGTTGTGTTAGCAAAGTTCAGCCGTTCTTATGGGAATTACATTATTATTGAACATGAAGGCGGTACAAGTTCTGTTTACGCCCATTTAGACAAAATCAAAATTCGAAAGGGCAATATTGTTAAAAAAGGTGATATAATTGGCTACTCAGGTAGCACAGGACGAAGCACTGGTCCTCATCTTCATTACGAGGTTAGGATTAAAGGTATACCAGTTAACCCCAAAGACTATCTTGTAGAAACAAAATAAACCAGCTAAAAACCTATAATAAAATATAGCTAACTACTCAAGTCGTTAAAGACAAACATATTTCCTATTTTTGCAAAAAATTTGCAAATGCTAAAACGAGAGGATATTGAAGTAATGGCGCCGGCCGGAAATTTTGAGTCGCTTATGGCTGCCATTCAGGGAGGAGCAAACTCTGTTTACTTTGGGATTGGTAACCTTAACATGCGAGCAAAATCGAGCATTAACTTCAATGTTGATGACCTACCAGAGGTTGTTCGCATATGTAATGAGCATGGAGTAAAGACTTATCTTACTGTCAACACCGTAATTTACGATAACGACATCCCCGACATGCACGAAATTATCGACACAGCAGCCTCTGCTGGAGTAAGCGCGCTTATTGTATCGGATCAGGCAGCTATGCTCTATGCAAGGCAAAAGGGGATGGAAGTTCACATTTCTACTCAGCTAAACATTAGCAATACCGAATCGCTTAGATTTTATTCTCAATGGGCCGACGTGGTAGTTCTTGCCCGTGAGCTTAACCTGGAGCAGGTTAAAACCATTTACAATAACATCCATAACCAAAATATCATAGGACCAAACGGCAAGCCAATTAAAATTGAACTTTTTGCTCATGGTGCCTTATGTATGGCCATCTCTGGCAAATGCTACCTTAGCCTGCACGAAGCAAACTCATCGGCAAACCGAGGAGCTTGCCTACAAATCTGCCGCCGTTCCTACACGGTTACCGATAATGAAACTGGTGCTCAGCTGGAAATAGATAACGAGTACATAATGTCGCCAAAGGATCTTTGCACCATTAACTTTATCGATAAAATTCTGGATGCCGGTGTTAGAGTGCTAAAGATTGAAGGTCGTGCTCGCGGTCCCGAATACGTTAAAACGGTTACCCAATGCTATAACGAAGCGGTAACAGCTGTTTGCGAAGGAACCTATAATAAGGAAAAAATCGACGGCTGGATGAAGCGGCTTTCAACTGTTTTTAATCGTGGTTTTTGGGATGGTTACTATCTTGGCCGCAGACTTGGCGAATGGAGTAAATCGTACGGCAACATAGCAACCGAGCGAAAACAATACGTTGGCAAAATTACCAACTACTTTTCTAAACTTGGTGTAGCCGAAATTGCTGTTGAAGCATCGGAACTTTACCTCAACGATAAAATACTGATTATTGGTCCAACAACAGGGGTAATTGAATATGAGGTTAAAGAGCTTCGAGTTGATGAAAAACCAGCTGAATTTTCACCCAAAGGAATTAGGTGTTCAATACCAGTTCCAGAAAAGGTGCGCCGTGCCGATAAACTTTATAGAATTGTAAAAATGACTAATCATCAATAATAATTTGTAAATTAGAAGTTTAATTAAAATAGATTGATATGAGTTTCAGCCAACTTTGTAACAAGATTTTTTGGGATTGTACCCTGCATTACCACACCATGGACAATGTTGATGCAAAACCAACAATTCCCTATGAACCAGGAACAATTGAATTTTCACTTTTCACTAAAAACTGGATTGATGCAGTTCAATGGCATTTAGAAGATATTATCCGCGACCCCAATATTGACCCTGTTGATGCATTAAAAATCAAACGTAGAATTGATAAATCAAATCAGGACAGAACCGATTTGGTTGAAATGATTGACAGCTATTTTCTTGAGAAGTATAAGGATATTAAGCCTTTGCCAAACGCTACCATCAATACTGAAAGTCCAGCCTGGGCTATCGATCGCCTATCAATTCTTGCCCTTAAAATTTACCATATGGAGCAAGAAGTAAAAAGAACCGATGTGTCGCAAGAGCATATTGATACTTGTCAGAATAAACTTAACATTCTTTTGGAGCAACGTGTTGATCTATCAACCGCAATTGATCAGCTTTTAGATGATATTGAGCATGGACGTAAGTACATGAAGGTTTACAAACAAATGAAAATGTATAACGATCCATCGCTTAACCCAGTTCTATATGGTTCAAAACAACAGAAAGGATAAAACCTATCCTAAAAAGTTACTGGTAATCAGGTTAAGTGCCATTGGCGATGTGGCCATGACGGTACCCGCTATTTGGTCGCTGGTTACAAATCATCCAGATGTTCAGGTTACGTTTGTTTCGCAAGGTTTTGCTCGGGATATAATCAATCAAATCCCGGGCGTTCTTTTTGTTGAAGCAAATACAAAAGGAAGACATAAAGGTCTTTTGGGGATATGGAAACTTTTTAAGGATCTTAAACGGGTTGACAAATACGAGGCAATTGCCGATTTGCATAATGTAATCCGAAGCAAGATACTTCGAAATCTTTTTTTTCTTAGCGGTGTTACAACAATATCGGTAATTGATAAGGGTAGAAAGGAAAAGCGTAAACTTGTTCGCCTTAAAAACAAGCAGCTAGTTCAGCTTAAAGATACACCAACTCGTTACATGGATTCTTTAAGACAGTTAGGATATATCATTGACGATAGTTTTGATTACTTTTTCCGGGAAGTTCGCCTGCCCGATGAAATAACAACCCTGTTAGGATACAAGGATAAGCGCTGGATTGGCATTGCACCCTTTGCCAAACATAAAGGGAAAATTTATCCGCTTGAAAAAATGGAAAGGGTAATTGAAATTCTTTCCCAATCCAAAATCAATAAGATTATCCTTTTTGGTGGCGGAGGCGAAGAACAAAAAAAGCTATCGGAATGGGAAAGCAGGTTTCCCAATACAGTTTCCGTTGCCCGAAAATATAGCATAACAAATGAGCTAAAACTCATTTCAAACCTCGATGTTATGCTTTGCATGGATTCGGCAAACATGCATTTTGCTTCATTGGTCAATACACCTGTTATAAGCATCTGGGGTGCTACTCATCCCTATGCAGGTTTTTATGGCTGGAAACAAAATCCTAAAAATGCCATTCAGATCGACCTGACATGTAGACCATGTTCTATTTACGGCAACAAATCTTGTTTTAGAAAAGACAACGCTTGCCTAAATAGAATTGAACCAGAACTTATTGTAGATAAAATCAACACTTTAATTGACAAGTACAATAAATTTTAATATCAACACGTTGAGCTATGACATACATAACTAAAGAAAAACTTTTTAGCAAGGATTGGTTTAAGGCTTATGCCTTAATTTTAGTTGGCTCATTTATACTCGCAGCAGGATTTGTACTATTTATTGACCCACATCGAATTGCACCAGGGGGAGTTTATGGAATTGGTATTATTGTTCACTACCTTACAAAGGGTTTGTTCTCATGGGCACCCGATGGATTCCCAATTGGTACCGTAGGTTTGCTTTTAAATATACCTCTTACCATTATCGGAATTAGAGTTCTTGGACCAATGTTTGGTGTTAAAACAGTTGTTGGATTTGTTTTAACATCCGTGTTCATCGATGGGTTACACCTGTGGTTAGGTTACGATCCATTGGTTGACGATGTGCTTCTGTCATCTATTTTTGGAGGTGTTCTTATTGGTTTTGGTCTTGGTTTAATATTTAAATCAAAGGCAACATCAGGTGGATCGGATATCATTGCTATGGTGATTGCAAAGTACACCAAGCTGCCACTTGGCCAGCTTATGATTTATGTTGATTCTACTATTGTTCTTCTTGCCCTAGTTGCCTTTCAGGACTGGAAAATTCCTCTTTACTCTTGGGTGGTGATTTACGTTACCGGTAAAGTTATCGATATGACCATTCAGGGTGTTAGCTACGATAAAGCATTATTCATTATCTCTGATAAATACGAAGAGGTAAAAAATAAAATTATCAACGACGTTGAACGTGGGGGCACAGTTATAAACGTTCAGGGTATGTATACAGGTGCTGATAAAAAAATGATTTTTACTAACGTTTCGCGTCGAGAAGTGCATATGATTAAGGACTATATTCGTGAGATTGATCCTAATGCTTTCATAACAGTTATAGATGCCAACGAGATTCTTGGTAGTGGTTTTAAACCTTTAGCTGAAACGCTTTAAGATTCATACCATGGAGAAGGGATTAGTGCTAAAAAGTACAGGTAATCGGTATAAGGTTAGACTAGAAAATGGTAAAACCTTAGATTGTGTTGCCCGTGGCAGGCTACGTTTGAACGAAATTAAAACCACTAATCCCTTAACTGTTGGCGACTGGGTTGATGTGGAAGTTAGAGACGATGGAACAGGCCTAATCACTCTTATTCACGAAAGAAAAAATTACATTATTAGAAAGGCTACAAACCTATCACGTGAAGCACATATCATTGCTGCCAATATCGATCAGGCACTTTTAATTGTAACCATAACCCAACCCGAAACTCAACTTGCATTCATCGACCGTTATCTTGTTACAGCTGAAGCCTACAGAATCCCAACCATACTTGTATTCAATAAGGTTGACTTAATTGATGAGTCGTTAAAGCCTGTTTTAAACAGCTACATCTCTATATACGAGTCTATTGGATACAAGTGTTTACAAGTATCTGCTAAAGAGAATATAAATATCGACCTACTTAAAGAAACGCTTAAAGATAAGGTTAGTCTTTTATCTGGTAACTCTGGGGTAGGCAAATCGACCTTGATAAACCTTATTGAACCTGGGTTAAATTTAAAAACCGCCGAAATTTCAGCAGCTCATCTAAAAGGTAGGCACACCACTACATTTAGTGAAATTTTTGAATTAAGTTTTGGTGGTTATATAATTGATACTCCAGGAATTAAAAGTTTTGGATTAGTTGATATTGATAAGAATGAGCTTTACCACTTTTTCCCCGAAATATTTAAACTTTCTGAAAAGTGTAAGTACTACAACTGTACTCATATCCACGAGCCAGGTTGTGCAGTAATTGAAGCTGCAGAAAAAGGTGAAATTGCTCCATCGCGATATTTAAGCTACCTTAGCATTTACGATGATGAAAATGAAAAATATCGACCTAAATTAAAGTAAATATTTAACTACAAACTACTATTCATCTAAATACCTTAAATTTATGAAATCACATGAAATAGATTACAAGATAATGGGTGATTCAATTCAGCTTGTAGAAGTTGAACTTGACCCACAGGAAACAGTTATTGCCGAAGCGGGTGCTATGGTTTACATGGAAGAAGGAATTGAATTTGAAACCAAGCTAGGCGATGGATCAAACCCAAGCTCGGGATTTTTTGGTAAGCTTTTATCTGCTGGAGCCAGGGCTCTAACAGGAGAATCGATATTTATGACACATTTTACCAATAGAGGATTAGGGAAACGTCGTGTATCCTTTTCAGCCCCTTACCCTGGTACTGTTGTTCCCATAAATCTCGCCGAAACTGGGGGAAGTCTAATTGTTCAGAAAGATGGCTTCCTTTGTGCGGCATTTGGTACAAGTGTTTCTTTGCATTTTAATCGAAAGTTAGGGGCTGGTCTTGTTGGTGGTGAGGGCTTCATTTTGCAGCGCTTAGCGGGCGATGGTCTTGCATTTGTCCATGCAGGGGGTACCGTAATTGAAAAACAGCTTAATAATGAAACCCTCAGAGTTGATACTGGTTGTATCGTAGCTTACGAGCCCACAGTTGAGTTTAGCGTTCAAACAAGTGGCGGATTAAAAAGTATGCTATTTGGTGGCGAAGGACTTTTCCTAGCAACGCTTTCAGGTACAGGAAAGGTTTGGTTGCAATCCATGCCAATCAGGAAACTTATTCAAGCTATTGCTCCCTACGGTAAAAATGCTTCGAAAGGCAGCAGTTCCATACTTGGTAATTTGTTAGAAGATTAGTACCAATGGCTGAAATTATTAGTATAGATAAATTCGTTGAACTAATTGATAATTTACCAGTTATTGACGTAAGGTCGCCATCGGAATATGACAGGGGTCATATTCCTGGCGCAATTAATATTCCCCTTTTTTCCGATGAGGAACGTGCTGCTGTTGGTACAAAATATAAGAAAGTAGGTAGAAAGGATGCAATTAAACTAGGTTTGGAACTAGTTGGCCCAAAGCTTAAGGGTTTTATTGACATTCTAGAGCATAGCGTTAATCAAAAAAACATTTTAGTTTACTGCTGGCGAGGTGGAATGAGGAGCGCCAGTATGAGCTGGCTTTTCGGCTTAGCAGGCTACAAGCCAAAGACCCTTGAAGGAGGTTATAAGGCCTTTCGCCGATTTGCACTTGAAACCTTCTCTAAACCCTATAGACTTCTTATTTTGGGAGGAATGACTGGTAGTGGGAAAACCGATATTCTTAACAAGCTTAAACAAAATGGCGAACAGGTTATTGACCTCGAAGGCCTTGCTAATCATAAAGGTTCGGCATTTGGTTGGATAAATCAAGGAAATCAACCCAAAACAGAGCATTTCGAAAACTTACTTTTTAATCAGCTAAGAAAACTTGATGCATCAAAACACATATGGGTTGAAGATGAAAGCATGGGAATAGGGCGCGTATTTATTCCAAAAGAGTTTTATAGTCAAATGAAAAATAGCCAACCGGTTATTTTAAATGTTGACATTGATACCAGAATAAACCGATTGATAAAAGATTACACTGCTTGCGATAAGAATGATTTAATTGAGTCCGTTAAGAAAATTCAAAAACGGCTGGGTTTTGACAAGGCACAGAAATGTATCGACCATATTAAATCCAACAACTTTGCTGAAGCAATTAGGATAACCTTAGAATATTATGACAAAACCTACTCATACGGCCTTACACAAAAAAAATTACCACCGATATTTGTAAATACCGATGGCAATGATGATAATCTTATATCAAAATTAATAGATATTCGCAAGAAACTAGATGCCTAGTGTACCTGGGTTTACACAAAGAACGGGTATTCGAGCCTTATTTGCAATAATGTATTGTTCCTGTGCTCCAAAGACAAAGTCAGTTAAGTCGATATTGGGTGTTGTCATGACTATAATAAGGTCGGCCTCAATATCAACTGCAAGGTTAACAACCTCCTCCTGAAAACTCTTTCCTTTTGAAGAGTTATGAATTTCCCACTCTAAACCATGTGCCTCTATGTTCCTTTTAGCAAAGGCTAGGTTATTATTAATCTTTTGCTGTACACCAGAATCAAATGCATTAGGAATAATAATGTGAAGTTTTGAATTGAAAAGTTTAGCATATCGTATGCCCCAATTAATTTTTTCTTTGTCTTCATCTCTAAACTCAACTGGCATAACAATATGCGAGAAAACTTTGTCCTTTTTTGGTTCTTCCTGTACAACAAGGAAAGGAACCTCGGAACCAGCAATCACCTTCAGCGCCCAACTTCCAGTTAATTTTTGCACGCCTTTTATTCCATGCGTTCCCATAATAACAAGTTCCGCTTCCGACTCACTTGCAAATTCACTAATTGTATTGAATAGGTTTCCTTCAAGAATATGCGTTTTAACTTCAATTCCATACTCTTCTGAAATACGCTTCTTATCATCGTGAAGCATCTCTGATGCTTCAGTTTTAGAATATTTGCTTTTATTAAACAAACCACCGGTTTGGATAACATATAGGAGTTCAATACTAACTGGATCTGTAATAAGCTTTGATAAGTTCACAGCATGCTTTAAGGCATTTTCTGCAACTATTGTAAAATCCCAAGGGATTAAATATTTATGAACCTTTTCAGCCATAGTCCTTTATTTTTAGATAGATAAATTTACGATTTTTTTTTTATGAAAGAAATTTTTAATAAACTTTTCGGACTTAAAAGGTTTGTTTTTAAGGAAAATATAAGCTATTCATTTAGCTTTCACGTCCAATCAGCTTACTAAGAATATTACTCAAAACAATTTTCCTACCTGGTTCTACACTAAGCTGATTTAAAGAAGATTGAGCTTTATCAAAGTATTCATTTATCAAGCTCTCAATGCTTTCTTTTACTTTTACCATGCCGAAGTACTCTTTAACTTTCTGAATTTTAAGATTTCCTTCAATATCTTTTCTATTGTATAATTCGAGAAACTCCTTTTTTGCTGTATCATCTAATTTATGGTATGTTTCAATAGAAAGCATTGTTTTTTTGGCAGAAATAATATCACCACCAATGCGCTTTCCAAAAACATCACTTTTGCCGTACGTATCGAGTAAATCGTCTTGAAGCTGAAAAGCTAATCCCATTGTTCTTCCAAATTCTCCAATAAGTTCAATATCATCGGATGAGGCACCTCCTATTACGGCACCAATTTGTAACGCGCCTTTAAGTAGAACAGATGTTTTTAGCTCTATCATTTTTAAATAATCTTCCTTTGATACCATCTCAAGAGTCTCAAAATCCATGTCCATTTGCTGTCCTTCGCATATCCCAATTGCAAAACTGTTGAATATAGAGATTACCTCAGGAAGTACTTCTTTATCAATCTGATTTAAATACTGATAGGCTAAAATAGTCATAGCATCACCTGAAAGTATCGCTATATTATCATTCCACCTCTTATGAATGGTTTCAAATCCACGTCGCATTGTGGCTTTATCCATAATATCATCGTGAACAAGAGTGAAATTATGAAAGATTTCGACAGCGATAGAAGCAGGAATTGCGTTATCTATGTCATCGGAATAAAGGTTACATGCGGCTAAAAGTAAAGCAGGGCGAATACGTTTTCCACCCATCCCAAGGATGTAAGAAATTGGCTCATATAAATTTCGGGGTTCCTTATTTAGTCTAACCTGCTTAATAGCTTCTGTAATCTTTGAGTTTATTTCTTCTAATGTATACATTATAATCAGCGTTAAATTTCATCGTCAAAACCTGAACTCATTTCTAAAACAATCTCTTCATCAACCGATGGCTTTGAGGGTTTAGGCTTATCAAACTGACGAAGAATTGAAGGTAAAACAAAAAGGTTGGTTACTACAGCATATAGCAGAGTAATTGCCACAAGAAGTCCAAGCGATTTGGTTCCCCCAAAACTAGATGCAATGAATACGCTAAAGCCAAAAAGTAGAACAATTGACGTGTAAATCATGCTAATTCCAGTTTCACGAATTGCATGGAAAATAGATTCCTTTACATTGAATCCTGTCCAGTAAAGTTCTTGACGATATTTTGTTAAGAAATGAATTGAGTTATCGACAGCGATACCTAATGCAATGCTAAAAACAATAACGGTACTTGGTTTTAAATTAATACCAAAATACCCCATGGTTGCAGCAGTTAGTATTAAGGGAATAAAGTTAATTCCAATAGCAAACAAGACCATTTTAAATTTGCGGAAAAGCCAAGCAATTGCAATCGCAATAAGAAGTATTGCTAAGAATAAACTTGAAGTAAGGCTATGAACTAAATACTTAATGCCATAACTTGTAACTACACTTGCTCCTGTAATGGAAACATTTTTGGAATCACTTCCAAAAACTTGTTGAATATCGTTATTAATGCTATCAAAAAGCACTCCCATTTGCTGAGAGCCAACGTCGGCAACATTATACATGATTCTCATATATTGCCCTGTTGAATCAACCATTTTGGCGTACATATCGCTTACACCAATACTTCGAGGAATATAGGACATAATGAAAGCCCTTTCAAAAGGTCCAGGTAAACGGTATTGTTTTTTATTACCATTATAGTATGCCTGTCTAGCAAACTTTGCAAGTTCAACAATAGAGAAAGGTTTTGAGAGTTCAGGATATTTTTCTAATTCCTTTTGAAGCCTATCTATCTTTTGGTAATTTGAATAGTTTTGAAATCCATTTGGTCGTCCGGTGTTTAAAACTATCTCAAGGGGCATAATTCCAGTAAAGTGACGTTCAAAGAATTTAAGGTCGCGTTGCACGGGATGATTTCTTGGAACATCGTCAACCATATAGCCATTTGCTTTTAGCATTGATGCTCCAACTAAACCAAATACTATGGTAACTACGGTAACAACAAAAACCCACTTTCTCTTATAGTAAACAGTCATTACTATACGCGAAATAGCTTGCTTAAATGTAGTTCTATTTAAATGCTTAAGATGTCGTTGCTTGGGTAGAGGGGTTATGCTAAAAAAGAACGGGATTATAATTAATGAAATAACAAATATTCCTAAGATATTTAAAAATGCAACCAAGCCGAACTCACGTAAAATTTGAGTCTTGGTAAAAACAAAAGTTACAAACCCTAAAGCTGTGGTAAGGTTGGTTAAAAAAGTAGCGCTTCCAATCCGATAAATTACCCGAAATAGGGCTCTCATTTTATTTTTATGATGAGCTATTTCGTGATGATATTTATTTATCAAATAGATACAATTGGGTACCCCAATAATAATTAGCAAAGGTGGAACAACTGCGGTTAAAAGGGTTAAGTCGTAACCTAAAAGTGTTAACGATCCGAGCGACCATATAACTGAGGTTCCAACAACAACTAGTGAAATGAAGATTATTCTAAACGAACGGAAAAGGAAGTAAAGAATTAAACTAGTGGCCAAAACTGCGAGAGCGACAAAAAGAAACATTTCAAACTTAATCATTTCGGCCACAACTGCTCTAATATATGGTAAGCCAGAATAATGAAGTTGATTCCCTGTGTTTTTCTCATAAACCTTACATTCATCCAATATCCCGTTTATTATCCTTATACGATTAACCTTTGTTATTAATTCGCGATTAAGGGTAATAAGCATTAAGTAAGTATGTGTCTCTGAATTATAAAGCAAGCCTTCATAGAAAGGTAAACTATTAACAAGCCGAGATAAACTATCAGATTCTGGTAAGTTAGATGAGGCAAAAAGTTTTTGGGCAACAAATTTTTTTGTGAGTGTATCTTTTGCTAACGTAATAATATCGGTTATAGAAAAAATGTTCTCTACACCATCCTTATTTTTTAGATTTTTTTCAAGGGCAAACCAGCTACTTAAGTTATCCTTTTCAAAAAAAAGTGAATCTGTAACACCAATCACCATTATGTTTTCGCCCTTACCAAAGAGCTTACTGAACATTTCGTTCTGCACTAATATACTATCGGTCTTTGGTAGTAATGGTGCTGGTTTATATGAAAGTTTTACTTTGGTAGCCATCCAGCCCATGTAAAGTGTAAAGAGAAACAAAAGGCTTATTAGCAAAAACCGCCTTTTAAGTATAAATCTTGCTAAATGGTGAAACATAGTTTTACGATTAGTTACAAACTTTAAAGAAAAACATAATCTATGCGAATGACAAAAATAGGGTTTAATTATAGAATTTTGAATTAAAATACTAAAAATTACCTTTGCAATGTGTTTTTGAACTAGCAATAAGTAATATAAAGTAAATATTGTAACTCAAATTAAAATGAATTACGGACTATTAGACTTTCTAAATCTTGTTGGTTCGCTAGGACTCTTTCTTTTTGGAATGAAACTTTTAAGCGAATCGCTTCAAAAGGTAGCTGGTGATAAAATGAGAAGTATCCTAGCTTCCATGACATCAAATAGGTTCATGGGAATACTCACAGGTTTTTTAGTAACCACTGTGGTTCAATCGTCATCAGCAACTACTGTGATGGTAGTTAGTTTCGTTAACGCTGGCTTGCTTTCTCTCGCACAATCTATTGGGGTGATTATGGGCGCCAACATTGGAACAACTGTAACTGCCTGGCTAATTTCATTACTTGGCTTTAAGTTTAGCATAATGCTTGTTGCCGTTCCCCTAATTGGCCTTGGTTTCCCAATGCTTTTTTCAAGTAAACATAATGTTAAATTTTGGGGTGAAGCCATTATTGGTTTTTCGCTACTTTTTATTGGATTAGACTTTTTAAAAGGGTCAGTCCCCAGAGTTGATCAAAATCCTGAAATGTTTGCTTTTCTATCAAACTATAGCAACATGGGTTTTGGTTCCATTCTAATCTTTTTAGGCGTTGGTACTTTATTAACTGTTGTTATTCAATCTTCGAGCGCTACAATGGCTTTAACACTTGTAATGTGTAATCAGGGTTGGATATCATATGAAGTTGCTGCTGCTATGGTTCTTGGTGAAAATATAGGAACAACAATTACTGCAAATATTGCTGCACTTATAGGCAATGTTTCAGCTAAACGAGCAGCAAGAGCCCATTTCTTTTTTAATATTATTGGTGTTATTTGGATGTTGATTCTTTTCTATCCTTTTACCAGAACAATTGCTAACGTTCTTACTAATATTACTGGCCTATCCCCATACACAAACCCAAATGAAATTCCTTTTGCACTTAGTATTTTCCACTCTTCTTTTAATATTATCAACACTTTTGTTTTGGTTTGGTTTACGCCTATACTTATTAAAATTGTAACATGGCTAACTCCATCTAAAAAAGATGAAGATGAAGAGTTTAGACTAGTTCACATAAATGTTGGATTAATGACTACAGCCGAATTGTCATTAGTTCAGGCACATAAAGAAGTTGCTACATACGCCAAGCGAGTTCACAGAATGTTTGGTTTTGTTAGGCAGCTATTTTCCGAAACTAATGATAAAGAGTTTGATGCCCTATATCAACGTATTGAAAAGTATGAAGGGATTAGCGATAGAATTGAAGTAGAGATAGCAACTTACTTAAACAAAGTTTCAACCTATGAGCTAAGCGATGAGAGTTCCCGTAAGCTGCAAGCCCTATTCCGGGCAATTAGTGAAATAGAATCTGTTTCCGATAGTAACTTTCACCTTGCTAGAACATTAAAACGAAAACGTGAGCAAAAGGTGTGGTTTAATCAGGAAATACGCGATAATTTAAATAAAATGTTCGATTTGCTTGACGATGCATATAGTATTATGAAACAGAACCTTGAAACAAGTCAACGAAATGCTTCAATTAATCTTGGACCTGTTTATGAAATAGAAAAACAGATTAATGAGTATAGAGCGCTCTTAAAGGAAAATCATATTAAGAATATAGAAGCAAATAAATATAAATACCAAGCAGGAGTAATTTATAGCGACATGTTTAACGAAGCTGAAAAGATGGGCGATTATATGGTAAATGTTTCAGAGGCAATTGCCGAAATTGAAAAACATTCCATAAATTAACGCTTGTCCGATAAATAATTTCTCTCATTTAATAGCTAAACATATCAAAGGGAGCCCATTGGCTCCCTTTAATTATTAATCTACTTTAACTTAATATTTCTTTACTTTTATTCCTGACTTAATGCGTTTGCGCCAGATACAATTTCCAATATTTCGTTGGTAATTGATGCCTGCCGAGCCTTATTATACTCAATAACTAGTTGTTGATGCAAGGTATTGGCATTTTCAGTTGCTTGGTGCATTGCTGTCATTCTTGCGCCATGTTCAGCGGCAATACTTTCCAAAATAGTTGAATGTAACTTATTTAAAAGAAAGTATGGCAAAATCTTTTCAAGTAGTTGTGTAGGATTGGGTTCAATAATTGGTTTATTTAAACTTGTTTTATCATCTGATTTATTAATATTTATAGGCAGATATTGTTCAAAAACTTGATCTTGCGAGGCAGCACTCCTAAAACGATTATATGCTAAATAAATCTTATCGGTTTTATTCTGTAGGTAATTTGATAAAACTTCATTAAAAAATTCTTTTGTATGTTTAATGCTTGGCTTATCTAGTATTTTGTGGTTTAAAGGAAATACTTCTAAACCTTTCCGCAAAAATGCTTCTTCGCCCTTTTTACCTAAAGCAAGTATAGAAATCCTTGCGCTAGGATAGTTTCTTTTTATTTCGTTATACTTTTCAAATGCGTATTTAATAATATTTGAGTTGAAAGCACCACACATGCTATTGTTTGAAGTAATAACTAAAAGAGTAATATGCTTAATCTCTTTTCTTTCAGAGGTATAATTAGTTTTAACAGAATCAATATAACCATTCAAATGGTTTAATATATTATTTATTTGTTCATTAAAGGGCCTAAAACGTAAAATATTATTTTGTGCTTTTTTAAATTTGGCAGCCGAAACCATTTTCATAGCACTGGTAATCTTCCGGGTGGAAGCAACCGATGCTATTCTGGTTCGTATTTCCTTAAGATTAGCCATACTGAACTACTTGTTATATTCAATATAGTTCTTTGAAACCTCCTTTGCAAGGTTTGTTAGGGCGTCAGCAATATCATCGGAGAAATCACCCCTTGCAATTTGTGCTAGTTCAGATTTTAGCTGCAATCTACAACGATCAAGAAAATCTTTCTCAAATTCTCTAACCTTTTCAACTGGTATGTCTTTGAGTAAGCCTTTAGTTCCGCAGAAAATAATTGCAACCTGCTCTTCAACTGGTAAAGGTTGATATTGTCCTTGCTTCAAAATTTCAACATTTTTAGCACCTTTATCAAGTACGGCAAGGGTTGCATCATCGAGCTCTGCACCAAACTTGGCAAAAGCCTCTAGCTCTCGATACTGGGCTTGATCAAGTTTAAGAGTACCAGCAACCTTACGCATCGATTTAATTTGTGCTTTACCTCCTACCCTAGAAACCGAAATACCAACATTAATTGCAGGACGAATTCCATTATTGAAAAGATTTGATTCTAGGAAAATCTGACCATCGGTAATGGATATTACGTTAGTAGGAATATATGCTGAAACATCACCTGCCTGTGTTTCTATGATAGGCAGGGCTGTAAGTGAACCACCTCCTTTAACTAATGGTTTAAGAACGGGTGGAAGATCGTTCATCTGTGAAGCTATCTCATCGTTACTTATAATTTTTGCAGCACGCTCAAGCAGGCGTGAGTGCAAGTAGAAAACGTCTCCGGGATATGCTTCTCGCCCTGGTGGACGACGAAGTAGTAACGAAACCTCACGGTAGGAAACGGCTTGTTTTGACAGGTCATCATAAACCACCAATGCATGACGACCTGTATCCCTAAAATATTCACCAATGGTTGCACCTGCAAACGGGGCGTAAAATTGCATGGCTGCAGGATCCGAAGCGGTTGCTGCAACTATTGTTGTATATTCTAAAGCACCGTGCTCTTCAAGAGTTCTGGCAATGCTGGCAACTGTAGAACCTTTTTGACCTACAGCAACATAAATACAATAAACGGGATCACCCTTTAAATAATTATTTCGTTGGTTAATAATTGTATCGATGGCAATGGCAGTTTTTCCTGTTTGTCGGTCACCAATAATCAGCTCTCGCTGACCACGACCAATGGGAATCATTGAGTCAATAGCTTTTATACCTGTTTGAAGCGGCTCACTTACAGGTTGACGATAGATTACACCTGGTGCTTTACGCTCAATTGGTAAAACAATTGTTTTCCCAGTAATAGGACCTTTCCCATCAATTGGTTCGCCAATAGTATTTACTACACGGCCTAAAAGGCCATCACCAACCGGTATAGATGCAATTTCGCCGAGCTGTTTTACCCTGTCTCCCTCTTTTACTTTCTCTGTTGGTCCTAGAAGAACAATACCCACGTTGTCTTCCTCAAGGTTTAGAGCAACTCCTTTTATACCCGATTCGAACTCAACAAGCTCGTTGGCCTTAACATTGTTTAGGCCATAAACGCGAGCAATGCCATCGCTTACCTGGAGTACAAAACCAGTATCTTCAAATTTTGCCCTTGTGTCGACACCTGCAAGTTCGTCTTTAATTAGTTGAGTTATTTCTGAGGGTTTAATTCCTGCCATAGCCTATCAATTATCTAATTTCTTTTCTAGTAACATCTTTTTTACAGCGTTAAGCTGTCCGTGAACGCTAGAATCGTAAATCTTACCATTTACAATAACCGTAAAGCCAGCAATAAGTTCTGGTTTTACTTCAACATCAATTTCGCACTCAGCTTTAAAATCATCTTTTATTCTCTCTTCTACAGCTTTAATGGTTTTGCTATCAATGCTTTCCGCTACTTGAAAAATTACTTCAAGAATATTTTTCTTTTTTAAGTAAAGAGTTCTAAATATCAAGAGTGAATGATAAAGAATTGTAGAACGATTACGATTTATGAGAAGAACAATAAATTTTTGTAACGAAGAGGGTAGCTGACTCTGAACCAATTTTTCAAACAAGCCAACTTTTTCTTCAGTACCTAACCCCTTATCATCTAAAACATTTCTAAAGTTTGGGTTTAGCTTGAAAAGTTTAATAAGGTTCTTTACGAAAGGATATACCTCTTCCAGCTGGTTCTGAGAACTACAAAACTCAAAAAAGCCTAATGCATACCTTTTAGCAAGTGCTTCTAAACTCATTGTTAATTTTTGGACATTTCCTGAAGTAATCGTTCAATATACTCCTGCTGTTTATCTTTATCCTTTAGCTCGGAACGTAAAATCTTCTCGGTTAAACTGATTGTTAGCTCTGCAACGGTATTGTAGAGCTCCTGCTTTGCAGCCTCCTTTTCAAGAAAAATTTGTTGGCGAGCCTTTTCGAGCATTTTCTGGGTTTCTACCTTGGCTTGTTCTTTGGCTTCGGCAATTAGTTTTTCTCGCAATGCTTTTGTTTCAGCCATTTCGCGCTCACGTTCTTGACGAGCCTTTTCCATTAGCTCTTTGCTTTCGTCCTGCAATTTAGCAATTTCTGCGCGAGCCTCTTCAGCCATTCGCATTGAACGAGCAATACTCTCCTCCCTGTTTTTAAGCGCCTGCAAAATTGGTTTCCATGCATACTTTTTTAGTATAAAAAGCAGCACACCAAATGAAAGCAAGGCCCAAAATAACAGGCCGTAATCGGGGGTAACTAATCCCATAGCTTACGGTTTTAAACAAATAGAGCTACAATCAATAGAATCAGTGCAAAAAAAGCAACACCTTCAATAAGGGCGGCAGAAACAATCATATTACTTCTGATATCACCAGATGCCTCAGGTTGGCGGGCTATAGATTTTAATGCAGATTCACCAATTTTTCCAATTCCCAAGCCAGCTCCAATTACGACAATTCCAGCACCAATTGCAATAGCAGCTTTTGCTATAGAAGCGCCATCAAGCGATTGTAAAAGAATAAGTAGTGTGTCCATAATAATAAATTTTATGTGTTAATGATGTTCTTCAGTGGCCATACCAATATATAATGCAGTTAACAAGGTAAAAACATAAGCTTGAATAAGTGCTACAAGTAATTCAAGTAATGACATGAAAATTAAAAATAAAATTGAAACAGGGGCAACTGCAAAACCAAGCCAAGCAATCATGCCTGAAAAAATAAAAATTAAACTTAATAATACCACCGCCACCATGTGTCCTGCAAGTATATTTGCAAAAAGTCGAACCATTAGGACAAATGGCTTTATAAAAATCGCCAAAAATTCAACAAATGGAATAATTGGAATGGGAAGCTTTAAGAATCCAGGAATCCCAGGAGGATTAACTATGTGCTTCCAGTATTCTTTATTAGCATTGGTGTTAATAACAAAAAATGCAAAAATGGCTAAAGCCATAGTAACCGAAATGTTCCCAGTAACATTGGCACCACCTGGGAAAATAGGAATTAGCCCAAGTAAATTTGAGAACCAGATGAAAAAGAAAATGGATAGTAAAAATGGTAGATACTTATGATATTTTTTTTCACCTATTGAAGGGATAGCTATCTCATTTTTAACAAAAAGTATGAAAGGTTCGAAAACGTTCTGTAATCCTTTTGGTGGTGAGTCTGGATTTTTCTTATAGGTATTTGCTATATTGATAAAAATGACGAGCAGTAGTATGCTGGTTATAAAAATAGCCAAAACATTTTTTGTTATGGAAAAATCGTAAGGCAAAGGATAGTTCTCATCAATTTCACCCTTAGAGTTTAGCTCAACAATTTTACCCTTATACTGTCCCTCTTGAGCTAGTTTGAAATTCTGATAAACGCCATGGTTATGATGAAACTTATTAGATAAGAAAATGTGCAAGCCACTTTTCTTACTATAAATAATGACTGGTAAAGGTATGCTGATGTGATGATTGTTAAATGTAACGATGTGCCATTCATGAGCATCGCCCACATGTTCAAAGATAAATTCAGCGGGGTCAAACTTTCCTGCTTCATGCTGGCTAACCTTGTCTGTTGCTATGGCATGAGCTGTGGAAAATATCAACAAAATTGATAATATGATTAACCTAACCCGCATTCTTACTATCCTCTCGTTTTACAACAAAATATGTGTAATGAAACAGAAAAATCAGATACGAAATCAAATATACAAAAATGATTGCTTTTTTATCGTCATTTACAAGCAAAAATATTGAAAGAATAGCTAATAAATTAATTACTAAACCAATAGCCTTTATTAGAAAATATTTGGTAGTAAATTTTAACCGATTAAAAATAGTTTTACTGTATAAAAGACTATAAGAAAAAACATTAATAGCCATGGGATAAAAAGGAACAATCCTTACCTGAGTCTGAAAATCAAATGCAAGTAAGACTACAAGTAAGGATGAGGCAATAATTACTGACGAAAAGTAAAACTTTGTCTTAAGTGACATGCTTACTTTTTAGGTTCTTGTTGTGAGGGTTTATCTTTAACTTCCATTCCTATCATGTTGCAGTAACCAGTGAATTTGCATCCTGGTTCAATGGCAAGTTTGCCTACATTAACATCACCATTGATTCGTGCAGATGATTTTAATGAAAGTAGTTCCTCAACAGTAATTTTACCCTCTACAACTCCTGAGATATCAGAATTTTTGCAAATGAGTTCTCCTTTAACTTTACCAGTTTCACCAATAACAACCTTTCCTTGAATATTAAGATTTCCAATCAGTGTTCCGTCAATTCTCAAATCGCCATTACTTTTAATGTCGCCATTAATTTCGGTTCCTAATCCAACCAGGTTGATGTTGTTGGCATTGAATTCTGTTTCGTTAAGTTTTGCCATAGCTGTTATGTTTATTGTTTAAAGACACAAATATATAAAATCGTTTTAATCATGAATTCAATCTTAACAAACATAGCTAATTTAATTGTATAAATTTTGCGAGTCGCTTTTAGTTTTTACAGGAGTCTCATCATCAAGTTCGTAATACACTTCTTCATCTTCATCTTCTTCCTCAAACATCCAGCTCCATTTTTGAGGCGGTGGTCCTTGATTACGATAATAAAAGGCCAGTAATAAACCCGAGGCTGCTCCGAATAAATGCGATTCCCACGAAATATGGTAAAATATGGGAAGAATACCCCATATCAAACTCCCATATAGGAATACAACTAGGAGAGATATAGCCATTAAATTGATATTCTTTCTAATTACCCCACTGAAAAAAATGAAGCTGACCTCTGCATAAATTAGACCGCTACAACCAATATGATAGCTCGAACGTGCACCAATCCAAACCAGTATTCCACTTAATAACCAGCTTATGATAATTATTCTATACCACAAATCCCTATAAAAGTAAACTAACCCAGCAGTTAAAATAAAAATGGTTATTGTATTGTTTACTATATGATTAATATCGGAATGAATTAATGGTGCAGTAAGAATTCCTATTAAACCAGAAATGGTTCTTGGAAATATTCCTAATTTGTAAAATGAAGTGTTTTCAATAATTTCGAAAGCCTTTACTACCCAAATCACTAGTACAAATAAAAACGCAACAATTAAACTTGCTTTAAATTTTGTTCGCTCAATATTTTGTTGGTTGTTATTCATCTCTGCAGTTTTTAACAATCTCTTTAGTCAGCAATTTTTCATCCTTTAAAGTTTCATAAAACATGCTAATATAATCAATCATGCTTTTCTTATTTCTTTCTGTTAGCAAAGTATCATTTTTCAGCATTTTAAATATTTGATCTTCTTTTTCTAAGAAAAAATTGATAGTTAAATCAAGTTCGAATCTTTCTCTACAATTACCTCTATAGTATCTATCTGTAACATGCTTGATAGGAATTATTTCGGGTGGTTTTGTATAGGGTGGGTTAACAAACCCACAAAAATCAAAATCATAAGGTACTGGAATTAACGAAGCCAATGAATCAGAATAAAATAGCTTAATATTATGAAGCTTAGGAACAGACCAATCGGTATTTCCAATTAGATACTGAAACATTGTCATTCTATCAAGAACGGGTCGATAAGTTGCGTTTTGAATTATTCCTTGTGTTTCAATTTCTTTTGTTCTGGTTCTCTTTGCAAAAAGTTTTACTGGTTCAATAAGAATACCATATGTTTCGAAATTAGAATGGTTCCCTCCTCTATCGATGTATATTATTCGACAAAGTCTAACCCGAAGGCTATACTCAGTTAAAATGTTATATATCCTATAAGCATAATACTCCTTAATGACATACTGAACATATCTATTTTTAATAAAACATGGATTTACAAGCTTTATTTTTATGTTCTCTGGAAAAATTGAGTTTTCAAATTCATTGACTTTTAATGCTAGTGGGGGAATTCTACAATTTTGTTTACTGCGTCTAAATAATCCACGAGTTTTGGCCTTAGCATTAACGGTAATTGAAGAATCGCCATCAATATAAAAAAGGAATATTTTATGATACTTTGCCTTATTTGGGTTAACGTCATTGAAAAGTGATTTTAGGTTTCCAATAACTTCAAACTCAAGGATAGTTTCTTCATCAAAAAGGGAAGTTTGTCCTAAACTAGCAAAACATTGAAGAAAAAAAACAAATGACAATATTTTGATTTTCTGACTCATTTCAACTTTATCCTAGAACCATCGATGTAACATCGCCAGTAATTTCTGTTTTCATCTATAAGCAATGCTTGTGGCTTTATATGCTTTACATTAAAGGGAACATTTATGGGAAAAAGTTTCGATTCATATGCAGCTGCAATACTATCAACCTCAGTGTGTCCTATTATCATTTCCCTTGCTTTATATTTTGACAATACATAATTGAGATCGGCCTGAGTGGCTTTGGGTACTTCTGGTAAATCAAACATGTAACCTCTATACCAAAATATTCCAGACTTTGAGAATAGTTTCTGTAACTTATCAAGGAATTGGTCATCGGTTAACGTAAAAATTAAATTATCAGGATTTAAATATCTATATACAATTTGATTCATCTGGTTGAGAGATATTTCTTCATCGGCAATTTCTTTTGAAATACCAGCATGCACAAACAAGATGCTGTCAATAATTATAGCAGATTTTCCAAAACGCAATATGGAACCAGGCCAAACATTTGGTTTAAATAAACTTGAATATGTTATTCTGTTACCATGTGTTAGTATTTGATATTTTTCATTTATATAACGATTATCGTTACCTATTGCTAGGAGTTCATGGTTACCAATTAAAAAGTGAACATGACCCCCTGCCTGTTGTGATTGCTGTACTAATTTGTTTAAAAGCCACAGAACCTCTGTAACTTTTTCGCCGCGATCAACTAAATCGCCTATAAACACAAGATGATTTTTCCCAAATTTCCAATTCATTTCTTGATCAATCACCTGATTGTTCATCAAAAGCTTAACTAGACTTTCATATGCACCATGTACATCGCCAATTGCAAATATTTTATTTGTTTTATCTTCATATATATAGGTATCATTATCCAAATTATACTTTAAATTAAAATTTATAGTATATCCTAAAGTATCGCCCTCGAAAAAACCTTTAAATCGAACATTTTGGTTTTTAATTCTTAAATTTTGGGAGACCAAAAATATTTTGGAATTCAGACTATCGTTAACCAAATAAAAAGCATTAGCCCACTTTCTATTTTTGAGTTCAACATGTGGTCCGTCAAAACAAGAAGGGTAAATGCCTTTTGAATAAGCTACCATGTAATCGGTTAGAATAGAAACTACTGTATCTTTTCCAAAGGCTTGCGCATATTCGATGGAATTGTAGTTTTGAAAATTTTTGAAATATGGGTTTGCCCTGTACTTTAATAGAACATTAAGGGTTTTAATTGAACCAAGACGTGAAGCATACAGTAAAGGAGAATTCTTATGAATATTATATTGATTAACGTTTGCTCCATTTTTGAGCAAATAGTCAGCAATTGAATCCTTATCGTAAATTGCACATATTATTAATGGAGTGTTTGTTTTTAATACAACATTTAAGTTTGCTCCCTTATCAATTATATATTTTGCCGTGCTAAAATTTCCTTGCGAAATGGCTAAAGTTAGAAGTGTGTGAGAGTTATTAAAATATTTTTCAAGTCCATTTGTCTTAATTATCTGCTCAAGTTCTGCAATGTTACCAGACTTTATAACAGAAATAATATAAGAATCATCAGCTGAAATTTGAGCATGTAACCTATTAAACGATAATAAGAAAAGTAAAAGGAGGAAAAGGGAACGAATATTCATTATTATTATACTTTAATACCCCAAACCAATATGTCATCAATTTGTTCAGTATTATTCATCCAATCAAGTAAAGTTTTTTCAAGATGTGAGCATTTACCCTCACCATCAAGATCTGATACAAGCATTAGGTTTTCTTTAAACCTCGAACGCATAAACTTTTTATGATTTTCACCTCCAAGCTGGTCGAAATAGCCATCAGAAGATATAAAAATCCAATCGCCAGGAATGAGTTTTTTGGTTTTAACCGTAAAGTTTTTCTTGTTTATGTTGGTAAGCCTGGTTCCTAAAGTTATAAAATCGGGCTTTAACTCCTCAATTGTACTATTATGCTGTAAAAAGATAGGAATCAAAGCACTTGTATACTCAAGCAGATATGTCTCGGAGTCAAAAACGCAAAGAGCAATGTCCATACTATCTTTAAGTACTTTTTCAACTTTAGAACGACTTAAACGACGAACCAGCTCTTGGTCTATAAAAGATAGAATATCATCTGTTTTGAAAAGGTGATGCTGGTTGATTGCTTGATTAATTATATCAATACCAATAATACTCATAAAAGCACCTGGCACGCCATGTCCAGTACAATCGGCAAGTGCAAAGAAAACCTTTTTGCCTAACTTTTGCATCCAATAAAAATCGCCACTAACAATATCCTTTGGTCGGTTTAAAACAAATGTGTCGGGGAAAGCACTTTTAATTTGAGAAAGCGAAGGTTGAATAGATTCTTGTATACGTTCAGCATATCGTATGCTATCAGTAATTTTTTCGATATAATTCTCAATAATTTTGTATGCTTCTTCAAGGTTTTTGTTTTTCTGCTCAATAAAATTTTTGTTTTTCTCAATCTCTATTTTTTGCTCTTCAATTTCTTGGTTTTTTTCTTCTAGCAGTACATTTTTTAGCTCAATTTCTTTAATTTGCTCAGCAAGTTGATCGGCTGTTTTACGCTTCACTTTCAATGTAAAATAGATTGCAACAAGCATAAAACCGCTAAGAAGTAAACCTATTAATAGGGCATATGTTTGTATCTTTTGCTTGGTAATTTCTCGCTGCTTAAGCTCTTGCTGTTGTAGTAGTAATTTTATTTCATTCTCTTTTTTTTCAGTTTCATATAAGGTTTGAATTGTAGAAATATGTCGACTATTCTTTTCGTTTAGCACGCTATCCTTATAGGCAGAAGCAAGCTTAAAATATTCAAGAGCTTTGCCATGATTACCAATTCGTTGATAATATGTAGATAAAACCTCATAAGCTTGCTGAAAATGTATTAAGCTATTAATTTGCTTTGCAATTTTTAAACAGCTATCTATATTGCTCAATGCCTGATTATTGTAATTAAGAAACAATTGAGCTTTTGCAAGATTAATATAGCTGTCGGCCAGAAACTTTTTATCGCCTAGCTGTTTATCTATTTCTAAGCTTTTCTTAAAGTAATTGTATGCTTTAGCAACATTACCCAAGTAAAGTTCTATTTTACCTAGCGCATTGTAGTTTATACCTATACCTTTAAGGCTGTTTATTTTAAAGTTTACATCCAACGATTTTGAGTAATACTCCTTAGCCTTTTCGTAATCGCCTTTGAATTCGTAAACTTCGCCAATGTTATTATAGTTCATGGCTTGGCCTAAGAGGTTTTCCATTTTCTTTGATAGAAACAGGGCTCGTTGAAAGTATTCTAACGCCTCATCGTACCTACCATTAAGTGAAAAAATATTACCTAAACTATTACAGGCTACTGCGATATTAAAGGTATCCTTTATCTCTTCAGCTAATTTTAATGCTTTGATATGGTACTCCGATGCATAGGCATGGTTATCGAGCCGACGATAAACTACTCCCAGATTATTTAACGATACACACTGATAATGTTTATCGGAAATACTTTTAGCAAGTTCTAAAGCATCGTTATGAAATTTTAAGGCATTAGTATAGTTCGAAATATTTCTATAAAGTACACCTAACGACGTATATACTTCAATTTTTAGCTTATCATTTTTAAGATTTTCGGCTAATCGTTTAGCTTCAAGAAGATAGTTCTCAGCAAGGATTGGGTTCTGTTCATTCACTTCGTATTCATAAGCAATATCCTTTAGGATTAAAACTCTGATGCTATCTCGGGGTTCTTGATATAGTTTAAGCAGTAGAGTATCAACCTTTGCCTGTGAATATCCTGATTGGTTGATGGATAATAAAATAAGTGCAGAAAATAATACTTTTACTACTTTCATATTTTTTAAATTCAAATAATACGAAAGTTAATATATTTTCGTAATATTTGGTAATTTCAATGTATAACAAATTTTTAACCAATAAAGTTGCGATGTCGAGGCTAATTTACAAATCTATTCTTATCATATTTGTTCTATTCCTAGTTATAATAGTTACAGGCACATTAATACTTTTTTTCTACCAAGACAAATTCATTAATCACCTTGTTTCAGATATTAATACAAAATCGGACATTTCATTTACTTATTCTGATATAAAAATTAATACTTATCAATCCTTTCCCAAGTTTTCCTATTCAGTAGCCGACTTTTGTATAGAATATACAAAAGATGGTAAAAGTGATACCATTATTTACTCTAAAAACTTTAATATAAACATCTCTCCCTTTCACCTTCTAAAAGGTAAGATTTTAGTTAATGGGTTTTCTGCAAATGATGGTAAAATAAACTGGCATGGCTACTACAAAAATTTTATTGAAACAGAATCTAATAATCAGAGTATTATTGTGATTTTATCAAACCTAAAGTTTAATAATTTTATTATAAATCGATATAACGATTATGGTAAAAAAACGCTTACCATCAACGCAAAAAAAATTAATATGAATATAGCTTCTGATAAATCCATTAGCTATTTCAAATTTAAAAATGCTATAAACTCATTTTCGTATGGTGATATTTTAATAGAGGAACCGTTTGAACTAAACTTTGAAATATATCAACAAAAAAATCTAATATTTAATAATATCGAATTATACTTTAAAAGTTTACAGCTGAATGGAAATGGTAGGATCGATAACTCTAATGAAGCCTTAAATAGATTTAGGTTTAAGTATTCATTAAACTCTACTAAGGACATCGTATTTAACCCAAATCTTGATTTTTTAAAGAATACCGAAGGTAAATTACGAGGCGATTTGTACATAAAATTATCGGCTAACAATGACAATATTGATTCACTTGTAATAAATTTTTAAGTGAAAAATATCTTATAAGTATAACAATCAACAATATAACTTTAAAAATATTAATGGTTACACACTTTTGAGTAACAACTTTAAGGAACATAAGACCTATATCAAAAAAGCAGAATTTAGCTATGAAGACATAGTTTCGTATGATTTCAAAGCGAAACTAAAAGGGTCTGAGGAAATTGCTGTGTTAATAAAGGGCAATTCGCTTATATCCAAAACATTTGAAAATAAAAGAATCGGGATAAGAGCGACAGGTCCCTTAAGCTGTTTGCTTACCTATAACCCGTCTACATCTGATATTGCATTTCGTAAAATAAAAGGAAAACTGTTTTTTACTGAAGATATAGATATCTCTACTGAACAAATAATTTCAAAAGGGAATGTTGATATTGACAATGATATAGTTATCAATGGTTACTTATCTTCCAATTCATCAATGGTTAATTTTAATGTCATTCAAAATGATATTGTAAATGTGTTAAATCATAAAGCCGACCTTTTCCCTAGTATAAAAATGTGGGGAGAAAAAATTGCCTACAACGATTTCTCTAATCTTATTGTAGACAATTCAAACAGCAGTGACTCCTCATCGATTAATGCTAAACTTGAAGTTAATTTTAAATCATTTGAATACCAAAGGCTTCTTCTGAAACGTTTTAAAGCTACCGGAGTCTATATCGACAATGCTATTAAATTAGATTATTTCACTGCAGATTGCTTTGATGGTAATATTTCTGGAAAACTAGTTCAAAAACAAAACAGCTACTCATCGAATATTTGGGTTAATAGCATTAATATTCAAACTCTATTTAGGCATTACAATAATTGGGGTCAAAAGTTGATTACAAGCGAAAACATTTCAGGACAATTCAAGGGTTTGATTACTTTAAGTTTTAAAACAAATCCTAATGATGAAATAGACAAGAACTCATTCCAACTTAAATCAGATATACAAATTGTAAATGGAGAATTGAAAGGAGTAAATCAACTAGAAAAGCTTTCCAAATGGATTAAACCCGAAGAGCTAAAAGTAATAAAGTTCGATACGTTAAAGAATCAGATTTCTATTCGTAATAAAAAAATCATTATTCCATTTATGGATGTCAAATCGAACGCATTATCATTGAGCTTGTATGGTGTACACACTTTTACAAACAACTATGAGTATAACCTTAAAATTAATTTTAGCAATATACTAAAACGTAAATTTTTAAACTCTCATGGTAACGATAATATGAATTCTAACAATGGATATATAAACCTTTACTTTAAGATTATTGGAAAAGATAGCAACTACAACATACAATGGATAAATAAAAAGGCCTTTAAGGAAAAGATTGATAAACCAGAAACAATTGAACCAGACACCTTGCAAATTAAACCACATAAGGAGAACAACACATATGAATCAGCAACAAACCCTAAAGGGTATAAAATTGAGTGGGATGAATTTACCGATACTCTAAAATAGAATTAGTATGAAAATAAGTCCTCGTATTAGGTTTATTCTAATATTGCTTCTAGCTGCAATATCTATATCGTTTATTACAATATATTTTACCAATCAGTTTGTTAAACAGCTAAAGGAAGAAGAACGCGATAAAATTAACCTCTGGGCAAATGCTGTAAAATATATATCCGATGAATCGGATGCTTGTCAAGATTTTGCTTTAATATTTGAGATTGTTCAAAATAACAAAACGGTACCTGTAATTCTCACGGACGAAAATGGTTCATTAATTGGTTATAGAAATATATACATTGGCAATCCAAGTGATACATCCCAAATTAATAAGATTTTGAATAAAATGAAGGAGGTTCACTCCCCAATTGAAATAAATTTACCCGATGGTTCAAAAAACTATGTCTACTACTTTGATAGCATAACATTAAAAAAACTTAATTATTATCCTTATATGCAATTATTTATCATTTTTATTTTTATCGGTGTATCGTTTTTAGCTTACAGCCAGGCAAGAAAATCAGAGCAAAATTTAATTTGGCTTGGTATGGCCAAAGAAACAGCTCATCAACTAGGTACACCAACCTCTTCGTTAATGGCGTGTTCGGAAATTTTAAAAGAAAAGTATAGTAATGATGAAATAATAATGGAGCTCGAAAAAGATGTTAAGCGAGTAGAAACAATCACAAATCGATTTTCAAAAATTGGTTCAAAACCGAAACTCGGAAATATCAATATAAATACAGTAATAGAGCAAACCATAGAATATCAGCTAAAAAGGTGCCCAAATACCATAAAAATAAACTACAGAAAAAGTAAAATACCCATTTTGGTAAAGGCAAATGATATACTCATAGGCTGGGTTCTTGAAAACTTAATTAAAAATGCCATAGATGCTATGCAAGGAGTTGGGAGCATTAAAATAACAACAAACGTACAAAAGAAAAGAGTTTATATTGATATTTCAGATGAGGGTAAGGGCATAGAAAAGCGAAATTTTAAGGAAGTATTTCGTGCCGGATATTCTACCAAAGAGAGAGGTTGGGGAATCGGATTAAGCTTAGCTAAACGAATTGTTGAAGAGTATCACCATGGAAAAATATTTGTTCTTAGCTCTGAACTTAATAAAGGAACAACATTTAGAATTGTACTAAAAAAAGGTTAAGGTACTGGGTCGTATCCATGATCACCCCATGGGTGACACCTTGATATACGTTTCACCGATAACCAAAGACCTTTAAAAAAACCGTGTTTTCTTAAAGCTTTTATTGAATATGCAGAACAAGTAGGGGTAAATCTACAACTATTGGGCAAATATGGCGATAAAAAGATTTGATACAGCTTTACTATCAATATCGGAATAAAAGCTAGTAATCTTGTAATAAATCGCCATACACTAAGAATAATTACCTTCATTTAAATCTATTTGTTTCAAAAGATAAACAATTGAATCTTGGATATGTTTGAACGAAACCTCATCCTTTGATACATAAATTAGCGCTAATAAAACGGTTGTATTTTGTGGAATGCTTTTACTAATTATTTCCTGATTTAATCTAAAAGCTTCTTTCATTCTTCTCCTAATCAAATTACGTTTAAATGCTTTTTTTAAGTATCTTTTTGGAACAATAAATAAAACTTTAAAAGGGATGCTTTCCGAAGAATCGTTCGTTTTAAATTTGTAAACCAATTTTACAGGAAACTTAAAAGCGTTTAACTCCGATTTGAGTAAATCGGACACCTCGCTTTCAAGATGCATAATATTTTTTTTACTTAATCGGAAATTCATCTCTGTAAATCGGATTAAAAAAATAAGGATAGATTTTGCAAAAGTACAAATCTATCCTTTTAAAGAATAGTAAAAGTATATGTTACTTCTTTTTCTTTTGTTGACTTAAGTAAAAATCAAGTGCTTGCGTCATGCTCCTAAATTCCTCGGTAGGAGCCTTTATATCAATTCTCAATCCTAAATCCTTAGCAACTTTTGCGGTGGTATCACCAAATACTGCAATTGCAATATCACCTTGTTCAAAATTTGGGAAATTTTCAAAGAGCGATTTAACCCCAT
The DNA here is from genome assembly GCF_013265555.1 of Tenuifilum thalassicum. Classification (GTDB taxonomy): domain Bacteria; phylum Bacteroidota; class Bacteroidia; order Bacteroidales; family Tenuifilaceae; genus Tenuifilum; species Tenuifilum thalassicum. Next base: position 3,188,546 of record NZ_CP041345.1, read on the forward strand.
TAGGGCTATAGAAAACTATCATATCATACGGAAAGGGATTTAAGTCGGAAAGGTCGCTACTAACGGTTTTATAAAAAATTCCTTTTGTGTACTTAATTTTAGCTCTAGTTAATGCTCGTGGGATTTCAGGTTTGTGAACGTTGGAAAGAGGAAGTAAGAAATTTTCTTCTTTATGTTTTTTGATTATTTCAAGCAAATCTTTAAAAGTATTGTCGCCAAAGAAAATCTTTCTTTTACGGTAAACAATATACTTTTGAAGATAAAGAGCAATAGCTTCTGTAATGCAGAAGTATTTCATTGTTTCAGGAATTGAAATCCTTAACTCCTCCGAAAGGCGGAAAAAATTATCAATAGCAGTCTTGCTAGTGAATATAACAGCAGTGTGGTCAGTAATATTAATTTTCTGCTGTCTAAACTCCTTCGAACTCACACCCTCGACATGGATAAACGGGCGGAAATCAAGTTCAACCCCATACTTCTCTTTAATATCATTATAAGGCGACTTCTCATTTTGGGGTTCTGGCTGTGAAACAACTATCCTTTTGATTTTCAAGGCCCTAAGTATTTAAATGGTTAAAACAATCATTAACTCTCTCTTAGCAAATAGGTTATACCCAAAATCAAGGGCATTTCGAGTGCACAAAGGTATAAAATGTAATACAATAATGAAACTTTATTCTTAATAAAGATTTTAGCGAAAATGAAGTATCTGTATAATAATGCGATTAGAATAATAGATATGGTAAAATAAAGTATAGGAAGTTGAAAGTTTGGGACTATATAATTTAAAAAAAAGAGTAAAGGCAAGACAACAAGTGATAAAAGTCTAAAAACTAAACTGTTATCTAAATTTAAAACATTTAAAGTTGCCCTATCTTGAGTAATGAATAAGATTAACTTATTTAAAGTAATGGTCCAAAAACGATAGAGTATGAAAACAATTAAAAAATAAGCTAAGGATATCAAGTCTATTTCCCCGGTATTATCGTAATACTGTTTAAAAGTAACAAAAGAAATTAAAACGGTAAATAAGACCAAAACATTAAGATACGTTCCTAATTTTACAACAGGAACGCTATAATCATCTACTAACTTTGTAGATGTAATATCGTAAATTAAGGCTTGAACATAAAGTTTTAAGTATTTAGCGTATCGAACAAACACGAATGCTAATAATAAAAACGCTAAAAGAAAAGAAATAAAAAGATAATCGGTGTAAACATTTGACTTTCTAATTTTTAGCGAAATATTCTTATGACTTGGTATTTCTGAATAGGAAATAACACATTTATTATCAGTTTTATTATAATTGTTATATAAATCAATAATTGAGATATTATTGTTCTTGGCATCAAAAGTTTTAAAGTTGTTATATAAGTAAACACAATTCAAAGTATCTGTAGAACTCATAAATAAAATTTTTGCAAAAATACCTATAAATTTTTTAATTGATTAAAGATTTTCTCAGCTGTTTTTTTTCCAAGTACTTCTGAAAGTTCTGATAGGCTTGCCTGTTTAATTTTATTAAGTGACTTAAATTTCATGTATAGCTTTTGAACAGACTTCTTACCGATTCCAGGAATATTTTCGAGTACTGAGAGTTCTAACTGCTTGTCTCTCTTTTTCCGATGATAAGTAATCCCAAAGCGATGAGCTTCATCCCTAATTTGTTGAATTATCTTTAAGGACATGGAACGTTTATCAAGATAAATAGGCACGTTATCACCAGGTCGAAAGATTTCTTCTAAACGCTTTGCAATTCCTATTATAGGAATATGGTTTATATTCAATTCAACTAGTACCTGGTAAGCCGCGTTAAGTTGTCCTTTTCCACCATCTATTACAATTAGATCAGGCAACGGTTTATCCTCACTAATGAGCCTATGGTATCGACGTTTTACTACTTCACGCATAGAAGCAAAATCATCAGGTCCTTCTACTGATTTAATGCTGAAATGTCTGTATTCTTTCTTTGCAGGTTTCCCTCCTTTAAACACAACACATGATGAAACAGGATTTGTTCCCTGTAAGTTTGAATTATCAAAACATTCAATATGTTCGGGCAATTTCTCTAGATTTAAATCCTTTTTAAGCTGCTCAAGGTATTTAATGTATCTTAAATTTGGATTTTTCTTTTCTTCGTTCCTCCTTATCTCATTAATGTAAGCTTCAGCATTTCTAAGACTTAACTTTACTAAGTTTAGTTTTTCTCCATCTCGTGGCTTTGTTATTCTTAATTCTGGAATAGAAAATGCCGGAAGAATGTTAACAAGTATTCTATCTAATTTTAAATTTAACCTACTTTTCACTTCAAAAATAGCTTGAGAAAATATTTCATCGAGAGGTTCATTCAAATAATTCCTCACGTTCATATTATAGGACTGTAAAACAACGCCACCGCTAACATTTAAATAATTTATTGCAATTATATCTTCGTTTTGTAAAATTGTAAACACGGCTGAATTTTTTATTGATTTTAAAATGATTGAACTTTTAGATTGAAAATTAGTAAGCAATCTAATACGTTCTTTTAGAACATTTGCCTCTTCAAAACGTAACTCTTTAGAGGCTTGAAGCATTTTATTTTGAAGGAATTTCAAAAGCTGATTTATATTTCCACTTAAAACTTTCTTTATTTCTTTAATATTGGCATAATAATCATCTGAGGTTTGATTCCCAATACAAGGGGCCAAGCAATTTCCAATTTGATATTCAAGGCAAGGTTTAAATCTATTAGCTTTAATATTTGATTCTGTGAGGTTTAAATTACAATTTCGTAAGGGATACAAATCCTTAACTAGATCCATTAACGTTGTTAAAAATTTTCCAGATGTATATGGACCATAAAAAATAGAACCATCATTAGAATAGTTTCGGGTAACCTCTACCCTAGGAAAGGGCTCATTTCGTACAACAATCCATGGATATGTTTTATCATCTCTTAATAGTATATTATACTTTGGTTGATGCTTTTTAATTAAAATATTTTCCAGTATGAGCGCATCAGACTCTGTATTTACTACAATATACTTAAGGTCACAAATACTATTAACCAGGTGTCGCAACTTAGCTGAATCAAAGTGACTTCTATTAAAATACGACGAAACTCTCTTTTTTAAATTCTTGGCTTTACCGATATAAATTATCTTTCCAGTTTTATCAAAAAATTGATAGACACCTGGCAGTTCTGGCAACGAGGATAGAACGGGCAAGTCAATACTATTCATTTTTATAAGTCGACCAGATCAGTTAATGAGAAGTTGTCTACATCAAACAAACCTTGTGGTGTAAGTTTTAAATGAGGAATCACAGAGAGTGACATAAAAGCCATGGTCATAAATGGTGCATGTAAAACACATCCATCTTTTTTAAGACGTTCATTTATTTCCGAATATAATCTTGCGGCAGTTTCAACATCATAAACAGTCATTAAACCGTAAAAGGGCAAGGGCATTCCGTAAACATTTGCACCATCATAATAACACAATCCTCCCCTATTACCTACTACATACTCAACAGCCTTTCTAATAGACTCATCGTTTGCTCCAACAGAAACGACATGATGGCTATCGTGCGCTATACTTGCAGCTATAGCACCATCTTTTAACCCAAAACCCTTTATAAATCCTACACCCAAATTATTTGAATTATACCTACTTTGTACTACAATTTTTAGAATATCATTTTCTGTGTCATATACATTACCATTGGCTTTATGTAAAAGCTTATTGGTTATAAGTTCTCCATCTATAACTTCAATCACTTTAACCGTTTTGTTTACGGAAAAATTTACTCTTATTTTCTCTTTAGCAAAACTATTTATAAACTCATATTCAGGAATTTTTATTGATTCACTTGAATTGCAAATAGATGTTACATTTTCTCCTTTTATATAAGTACCAATTATTTTAAAATCATCAAGGTTATCAACAATTACAAAATCAGCAGGGTCTCCAACCTGCAAAAGTCCTACTTCAAGATTGTAGTGTTTCACTGGATTTATAGAAGCAACCTGTAAAACGTCAAACAAATCATACCCTAGTCGCAATGCTTTTTTAACATGCTTATTAATATGTGCAACTTGCAACTCGTCAGGATGACAATCATCAGTACAAAACATCACCATTTCAGGGTGTGAGGAAATCAAGCTGTGTAAAGAATCAAAATTTTTAGCTGCACTCCCCTCTCTAATCAAAACCTTCATTCCTAGCTCAATTTTAGCCAGGGCTTCTTGTAAGGTAAAACATTCATGATCGGTTGAAATACCTTCAGCTACATACTTCTCCAAATCGTCACCGCTTAACCCTGGAGCATGACCATCGATAGGTAAGTTACGCTTTTTTGCTTCGTTAAGTATACTTAAAACATGTTTATCCTTATTAATCACACCAGGGAAATTCATCATTTCTGCCAAACACTTAACCTGGGGTAAGTCTAACAAAAAAGAAATTTCTTTAGAACTAAATTCTTGAAAACATTCATCAATAGGTGAAGCAGGCACGCAACTAGGAGCACCAAAATACATTTTCATCTTCGCATCCTTCGAACTATTTATCATGAACTCCACACCATCAACCCCAGCAACATTAGCAACTTCGTGCGGATCAGCCACAACAGCAACAGTACCATGTTTCACTGCAGCCTCCGCAAACTTAACGGGACTCAACATGGAACTTTCTATATGCACATGCGAATCTACAAAACCAGGCAAAATAAAACGCTCCTCAATATCATCCTTTTCATCTATTTTTACTATTACTCCATTTTCGATATACAATACACCCTTAAAAATCCTTTTACTTACAGGATCAACAATATTTCCGGCGATCTGATAATTACTACTCATAACCTTATATTTTATTTAAACCAAAACTTTAATTGTTCCACGTGGAACATCAATAACAAAAAAATAATATATATTCTTTTGGGTTCTTTCTTAGTTCCACGTGGAACATTATCTTCCAAAATAAACTAACAAAACATTAATATCACTAGGTGATATTCCTGGAATTCTTTTAGCTTGCGCTATTGTTTGAGGTTTTATCTTTGTTAGTTTTATTCTCGCTTCGGTACTTAAAGAGTTTAATAAATTATAATCGAAATTTTCTGGTATTTTAACATGTTCTAATCTTTCAATTTTTAAAGCGATTAATTTCTCTTTTTGAATATATCCGTCGTATTTTAGTTTTATTTCGGCAGATTCTATAACCTCGCTAGTATAGTCTTCTTCTAGAACTAAATAAGGTAACAAATCTAAAAGTTTTATTTCGGGGCGAAGCAGAATATCTATTACTTTTCGTTTTTGAATTATTTCTTTTGATTTTTTTTGTACAAGAAGTGGATTTATGGTACTTGGCGCTAAAGATTTAGATTTCATTAAAGAGATCAACTTCTCTCTTTGGTTTACTTTGTTTTCTAATCTTTTTAAATCTTCGTCATTTACCATATTGTACTTATGCGCGATTGGTGTCAATCTCTCGTCGGCGTTATCTTGTCGTATTAGAATTCTGTATTCTGCTCTACTAGTAAACATTCTGTAGGGTTCATCAACACCTTTTGTTACTAAATCGTCAATTAAAACACCAATGTAAGCTTCATTTCGCTTAAGGATAAATTTTTGGTCTATATTATGTGATGTAAAATGAGCGTTTACGCCTGCAACTAATCCTTGACCTGCTGCTTCTTCATATCCAGTAGTACCATTTATCTGTCCTGCAAAAAAAAGGTTTTTTACAATCTTGGTTTCTAGCGTATGATTTAGCTGTGTGGGATCAAAATAATCGTATTCTATAGCGTAACCAGGTCGTAAGATGTGGACTTTCTCAAAACCTGGAATTTTCGTGAGGGCATTATATTGTACTTCAATTGGAAGTGACGATGAAAAACCATTTAAATACATTTCATATGTATAAATACCTTCAGGTTCTAAAAATAGTTGATGCGAAGTTTTATTGGAAAATGTATTTATTTTATCTTCAATACTTGGACAGTACCGAGGTCCAACTCCTTTAATCTTTCCAGTAAATAAAGGTGAAAAATTGAAACCTTCTCTTAGTATTTGGTGAACTTCTGGATTAGTATGTACTATATAGCAATTTTTCTTAGGTAAGCTTGAATAATAATTCGGATTATAAGAAAATTTTGAAATATTGTCGCTAGGTTGGATTGTGAAAGATTCATAGTTTACGGTTCTGCCGTCAATACGTACTGGGGTTCCAGTTTTCATTCTTCCAGTAGTAAATCCTAGTGATAAAAGTTGATCTGAAAGACCGTATGAGCCTAATTCTCCTATTCGTCCACCCTGAAAGTTTACATTTCCGATATGTATCTTACCATTAAGAAAAGTACCATTAGTTAATATAACAGTTCGTGCTTTTACTTGCTGATTTGTTTTTGTTTTTACTCCTAGTACTGTACCGTTTTTAACAATTAATTCAGTTACTTCGTCCTGCCAAAGGTAAAGGTTGGGTATAGATTCGATATACTTCCTCCATTCCATTGAGAAAAGATGACGGTCGGTTTGCGCTCTTGGACTCCACATGGCTGGACCTTTGCTCTGATTTAGCATCCTAAAATGAATAGTAGTTAAATCGGTAACTTTTGCAGTATATCCACCTAGAGCATCAATTTCACGAACAATTTGCCCTTTTGCAATACCACCAATTGCAGGATTGCAACTCATCTGAGCAAGTTTTGTAAGATCCATAGAAATCAAAAGAACCCTTGAACCCATTTTAGCTGCTATAGCAGCTGCTTCACACCCAGCGTGACCACCGCCAACAACAATAACATCAAAATCTAATTCCATTTATCGTAAAAAATTTTTAGTGCTTCGTTCTCTTTTTGCCTCATTAGTAATTTCTCGTCTTCCGACTTATCTTTATATCCTAACAAATGGAATATTCCGTGAATAATAACTCTTAAAATTTCGTCGTAGAAATTAGTATTGAATACTTCGGAATTGGTTTTAACAGTATCTAGAGAGATAACAATATCACCTGAAATTTGTTTATTATCGCAATAATCAAATGTTATAATATCTGTAAAGTAGTTATGATTTAAGTATTTTTTGTTTATATCGATAATTTCATCATCATTTGTGAAATAGTAACTTATATCACCGACCTCACGATCATATAATTTTATAATGTATTTTATCCATTGTTTTATCATTTTCTTATTGGAGATCTTATTGCTAATACCTTTATTTAAATATGAAAAAGTTATACTCAT